>JAGQWZ010000690.1 GCA_020436835.1 Saprospiraceae bacterium
AAAGTCAACGTGACCAGGTGTATCGATGAGGTTGAAGGTATATTCCAGACCATCTGAATGGGGATAATAAAGCTGGATGGCGTGACTCTTTATCGTGATGCCCCTTTCCCGCTCCAATTCCATATCATCGAGTGTCTGAGCCTGTAGCTGGCGGTCGGACACCGCTTTGGTATACTCCAGTAGCCGGTCGGACAAAGTACTTTTCCCGTGATCAATATGGGCTATTACACAAAAATTTCTGATTCGCTGCATGGGGGCAAAGATACTGGAAGATTGCAGATTTCTGATTTCTGATTTTAGAATTCTTAAGCGCTCTGCTACGGCTGGCTTAAGTAAAAAACTAACCTTTGCGTTGTACTTTAATCTTGGTATCTTCCTGAATACCACCCAGCACCTGTACGCGGATGCCATCAGAGAGACCCAAATCGATTTCTTTCTTTTCGTACTTCTGATCGCCCGTCTCGACCTCTACATAGGTAGTATCTCCTGCGAAGATGACATCCCGCTCCTGAATAGAGAGTACATCTTCCTGCTTCTCCAGAATAATATCTCCACTCGCACTATATCCGGCGCGTAGAAATGCCTCATGATTGGGGGTGATGGCCGCTTTGATCTCAAACTTTACCGTTCCCTCCTCCAACACACCCTGGGGAGCGATATGCTCCAGAATGGCTTCGAAAGTATCCTTTTCCAAAGCCCCTACTGTCAGTTCAAGCGGCATGCCTTCCTTTAGCTTGCCCACTTCCGATTCGTCCACTTTGCCTTCAAAAATGAGCGAATTCATGTCCGCTACCACCGCAATACTGGTACCCTCATTGAAGTTATTCCTTTCGATCACGGAAGATCCCTCCTCTATCGGTACATCCAGGACCATACCATCTACCGTGCTGACCACGGTGTTGGATATTTGACCATACTTTCTGGAAGCTCCTTCACGTAACAATTGCAGATTGGTAATCGCGGCATCCAGTTCCTGCTTTCGGATTTCCAGATCGGCTTCGAATTGTTTCAAATTATTCTGAGCCAGGATCCTGGCGTTTTTCAATTCGGTCTCCCGGACATTTTTATCCAGCGCAATACGATTATATTCCTGCTCGGAAATAATGCCATCTTCAAAAAGCTGGCGGTTTCTTTCTTCTTCTCTGGAGGCATTTTCAAAATTTGCGAGAGCCGCCTGTACATCCAGATTATTTTCAAAAATAGATTTCTGCCGCTCATATTCGCGCTCCGCATCTCTGGCGCGAATTCGTGCCAGTTCCACCCCTGATTCGGCATTATTTATATTTACGGGACTTGGCACTAATTTTATTTTAGCCAACTGTTGACCTTTGGCTACAATATCGCCGGCCTCCACATACAACTCGTCAACCACTCCCGAAATCTGCGGCTTTATTTGTACTTCTTTTCGGGGTTTAATGGAGCCCGTTGCGACACTTTTTTTAATAATGGTGGCAATCTCCGGAGACTCCGATTCATAGACGACCGGGTCTTTTACGCTTTGTTTATAAAAATAGTAGCCGAGCGCAATCGAAAGTATGCCAAGTACTACAATGCTGGAAATCAAACAACCTTTTTTCATATGTCTTTTCTATTCATCTTTTAAAGCGACTACCGGATTAACATTCGCGGCCTGCATGGCAGGTAACAGTCCGGTCAAAGCACCGGCAATAATTAAAATCACTACCGATAAAATTCCTACCGAAAGATCAATTTCGGGATTGGCAAAAAATTCACCTCCTTCACCCACAGCTTTATTTAGCAGCACAATGATTCCCGTGCTGAGTAATAACCCGAAATATCCGGCTACCGTGGTGATAAAAACCGATTCCAAGAGGATCATACTAACGATCGATCCCGGTGTGGCTCCCATTGCTTTGCGAATACCAATTTCCTTGGTCCGTTCCTTGACAATGATCAACATGATGTTTCCTACTCCGATGATGCCGGCAAGTAAGCTGCCGATCCCGACTACCCAAACTAAAAACCGGATTCCGAAAAATAATCCCTGGACCTCTCCGAATTCTTTTTCCAAATTAAAAGAGCGTATACCCTGATCATCTTCCGGATGAATTTTATGTCTGGACCTCAGAAGTGTTTTTAGCGGTCCTTCCACGGCACTTACACTAACTTCCGGTTTCATTGTACAAATAAACCAGCCTATTTTTCCGATACTATTTGTCACCTGCTGTGCCGTAGTCATTGGCATCATGATCGTCTTCTCATCATCGGCCTGATCCTGACCTCCCCGGCTGGATTGAGCGATGCCCACTACTTTGTATTCGATACCTGTTATTCTTAAATACTGGCCGATGACCGCCTCCTCCTCACCGAAAAGCAGGTCTCGGACATATTTACCGATCACGATCACTTTCCGACGATTTCTCATGTCAAGTGGATTGATAAACCGGCCTTCTATGATTTTAAATGGTTCTATATGAATAAAATCGGGCGATTCACCCCGCACATCGAAACTTCCACTTTTGTCATTTCGGGAAATCTCTCCGGAACTCACATAAGTTCGGGGAGCGATATATTCAATTTTATCGGCAAAATTGGAGCGAATTGCTTCAATGTCCCTCTCCGTTAATCGCACTCTCCGGCCCGACTGCAGTCCGGCATATGGCATAGAGGTATTTTGCGTCCACACATACAATGCATTGGTCGCCCGGTCTCCGAAATTGGTCATCACCCCGTTTTCCAGACCTTTGCCACTGCCCATCAAAAAGACGAGCATAAAAATCCCCCAAAAAACACCTAAGGCAGTCAAAAAGGTCCGGGTTTTATGTTTTTTTATCGTCCCGAAAATCTCCTGCCATTTATCGTAATCGAACATTTAATTATCAATTATCAATAATTATCAATTAGGAATTTTCAATTTAATTCTTTGGTTCCATCTTAGCCTTTGCATTTGCCTCCTCAGCATCTATGGCTATTTACTGTTGGTCTTTGGCTCCATTTTCAATTATCAATCTTAAATGATTTATTTAATTCCCAATTCGTAACTCGCTATTCGTAATTCTTCATTCGTTATTCCTTGCCGTTAAGTTAAACGATCAATAAATTGTTTGTAAGACGGCGAATGTCCTTCGACATGCTCAAGATTCGCCGCTCTGCTTGGTCATCAATACTTGATTTCACAACATATG
>JAGQWZ010000075.1 GCA_020436835.1 Saprospiraceae bacterium
TGCAGAGCATGCCGTGTGACATCTAATGTATGCGCGTTTCTGGCATAAATTCCTGTATGACAAAGGATTGGTACCGACTGAGGAGCCATTCAAGAAACTTATCAACCAGGGAATGATCCAGGGCGTGATCGAATCGATCTTCCTGCAAAAAGAAAAAGTCGACGGATATCATCGCTTTGTCTGTGCCAGTCTGGCAGCGGATGATCCAGATGGTGATTATGCCCGTATACCGGTCCCGATCGAATTTGTAAAGGATTATGGATCGGACGATAGCTATCTGGACAAAGAAGGCATCGACCAATTCATCAAATGGAGCCCGGACTATAAACAGGCATTTTTTGATACCCCTTCGGGTCGATATCAGGATGGAAAAATCCTTTCCGGGGCTAGTGAAGGTGAATTTAGGCTGATCACCAACTCGGAAATCGGCAAGATGTCTAAATCAAAATATAATGTCATAAATCCGGATGATGTAGTAGAAAAATATGGAACCGACTGTTTCCGGATGTATGAAATGTTTTTGGGTCCCCTGGAAAATGGTAAGCCGTGGGATACCAAAGGAATTGATGGTGTTTATAAATTCATTAAAAAATTATGGCGTCTATTCTTTTCGGATAGTGGTCAACTCACCATTTCGGAGGATAAGCCCTCCAATGATGAATTCAAAATCCTGCATCAGACAATTAAAAAAGTGCAGGATGATATTGAACGTATCTCATTCAATACCTGCATCAGTCATTTTATGGTAGCAGTCAATGAACTGCGTTCTTTCAAAAAACAGAAAAAAGAAATTCTGGAACCCCTGACGATTTTGCTTTCACCATTCGCGCCGCATTTGGCGGAAGAATTGTGGCATCAATTGGGGCATAACACCAGTGTGCATTTGGCAAGTTTTCCCCGGTTGGACGAGTCGTACCTGGTGGCCTCGGAAATTACTTACCCGATTTCAATAAATGGCAAGCGTCGGGGAGAAGAATTATTCTCGGCCGATGCCACTCCCGGGGAAATCGAAGCGAAGGCGCTTGAATTGGATATCGTTAAGAAATGGACGGAAGGTAAAACAGTGCGCAAAGTAATTGTGGTCCCGAACCGGATGGTTAATATTGTTGTGGGATGATATTTCCGCTTACTTTTTAAGTCAGTGATTCATCTTTTAAAAATAGAATAATGGAAATTACTACCCTGATGGTTATGCGCGTGTTGTTTTCGGCATTCATGGCTATTTTATTCATCCAATCCGGACTGGACAAAGTATTTAACTGGAATGATGAAAAATCTTTTTATAAAAAACATTTTAGTCAAACCTTTCTTCGTGGCACTATCGATTTGCTCATGCCAACAATCACCCTGGCAGAATTAGCTGCCGGCTTTCTTTCCGCGATTGGTATCTTATCTTATTTGTTTATGGGTGATAAGACTTTGGCCTGCATCGGGATGCTCATGGCAAACATCGCTCTTCTAATGTTATTCTTTGGACAGAGGGTAGCCAAGAATTATTCCGGTGCCGCAACTTTAGTCACCTATTTTCTGGTTGCAGCTGCCGGTCTATATTTCTACTGGCAATAAATTTTAATCATTAAAAATCAGCAATTTCATCATCTCCTGAGCGGAGACTTTTCCTTTTTCATTAATCAGATCTCTCGGAGTATTATCACCAATTTCGTAGGTGATGCCTACGGCTCCAAATTGACTGTAAAACCAACTTTTGGAAACCGGCGACTGCGGTTCGGACGACCTCTCTCTGATTGGTTCGTTTAAAATATCCCGCATGCCAAAAATCCAATAGTCTTTAAATCGCCGAAGGTCTCTTACCTCGGAGCTATTGGTGTAAAAAATATCATACCAGGTAGAATGAAAATCCAATCCTAAAATAACCTGAGATTTATTTTCCCGGCTGGTCTTAACGATGTCATCGGCCACGTTTCTAGTCTCCGGCTGACGATAATAGGCCCAGTCCCGATTCAAATCAATACCTCCACCATTATGCCGCCAGTGTCCCATATCCACCCCATCCGGATTAAGTAGCGGATATACCAGCACCTGATATCTTTTTCTAAAATCATCTGAAAGGGGATTGTCACTTAACAGTTCTTCAACAAAGGCCTGCATCGCAAAATAACCGGTCACCTCCGGAGGGTGTTGCCGGCTTAGAATCACTATTGTTGGTTTCCTATGGCGTTCACCCTCTCCGATCTGAAGTCGAACCAAATCCCGTCCGAGTAAGCTCTTGCCAATAATTTTGAAATCCACCGATGGACGATTGCTTATTTCCCGGCACCATTTTTCTACTGAATGCGAATTTTGCAATTCCTGGGCAGAGACCCAAAGCGTGTCTTTATCTACGGAAAGGTTCATGACGAGGTCCTCCTCATCGATCAGCCGATATTGAAGAGAGTCCATCTGCTGCCAATGGAGACCATCACTGCTGAGCCACGGCCGGTAACGGTGTTGCACGCTGTCATAATTTATAATTAATTGTATGTCTCTGGGTACCTCAGACCAGATCTTAAAGGCGTACCAGGGACTTGGATTAATCGGCTCATTTTCCGGTAAAATATCTACCTGATACCGATTAGAGTCGAGCTGCGAAAAATTATTCAATCGCGCACCATCAAAACGGTTATCCGCAAAAATACCGTCAATCTCATATACCTTCTTTTGTTGCCGCTCAATGGCACGGCTGCTGGTGTCGACCGGATTCTGAAAATCGTGATTCAGCGCATGAAATCCCCTGCAACCAAAAAGTGATAGTACCACGAGGCTCCAAAAAAGCCCTGCCACCCGTTTCCGCTTCAATCGAAATAATTTTGTCACCTATTTTTCTTGAATATGAGAAATAAATTTAGCCAAATTAGATTGAGATGAGCCCAAAGACACATTTTTTGGTGCGAGAAAAAGAGATTCGACCGGTGCCGGTCACCCATCTATAAAAAACGTATTTTACTGCACTCAAGAAAGTAATGCAGAGAAATGTCGCCTGATCATTTGTCACTACCGAGTAAAATATTCCTCTACGCGGTCATATTGTTTTGGAGCTGTGCCAGTGACCCGAACGAAAGGCCGGAATCACCGGGCTCTTCCGATCAGGATATCACTGAATTTATCAACACCTTTGAGGGAAGAGGTGATCTTACCGACGATAGTCAGCCCACGCCTGCTCCGGAAGCTTTGGAATTATTTCAGCATCCCTCTGACCTCGACATTGACCTGATCCTTGCCGAACCGGAGATTTTCCAACCGGTTGAAATAAAATTCGACCATCAGGGCAGATTATGGGTGGTCCAGTATAGTCAGTATCCCGCCCCCGAGGGTTTACGGGTGACGAATGTAGACAATCATCTTCGGACCCAATATGACAAGGTGCCTGATCCACCCCCCGGCGGTATGAAAGGTGCGGATAAGATCACCTTTTTTGAAGACACGGATCATGACGGCCTCTTTGACCGGGCCACCGATGCCATCACCGGCCTGAACATCGCCACCAGTGTTTTGCCAGGCCGGGGTAAAATATGGGTCTTAAATCCTCCTTACCTCCTCGCCTATCCGGATCCCGATGGCGACGGAATACCAGATGGGGATCCGGAAATTTGTCTGAAAGGATTTGGACTGGAAGATACCCATGCGGTAGCCAATAGTTTAACCTGGGGACCCGATGGCTGGATCTATGGAGCGCAGGGCAGTACCTGTACAGCTGACATTAGTTCCCGGGCCACCCAACACGTGCAATTCGAAGGTCAGGCCATTTGGCGTTTCCATCCCATTACGGAAGTCTTCGAAATCTTCGCAGAAGGCGGTGGTAATACATTTGATATAGAAATCGATGCCAAGGGCAGACTTTACTCCGGACACAATGGCGCAGAAAGAGGTCAGTATTACAAACAAGGTGGCTACTACACCAAGAATTGGGGAAAGCATGGTCCTCATACAAATCCCTACAGCTATGGATTTATCCCCAATATGGAACTGGATGGAGATCGAAAGAGATTCACCCACGCCTGGATCAAGTATGAGGGAGCAACCTTGCCCTCAAAATACCAGGATAAGATGTTGGCAATCAATCCGTTGCATAGCTATCTACAGTTGACCCGTTTCGAACCCTATGGGTCTACCTTCAGGAATATTGATGAAGAAAAAATCCTGGAGACTCCGGACACCTGGTTCAGGCCGGTGGATATTAAGGCAGGCCCGGATGGAAATGTCTACCTCGCTGATTGGTACGATAGCCGTCTGTCACATGTTGATCCGCGGGATACCTGGCATAAAAAAAGTGGACGCGTTTACCGGTTGCGAAACACGAATTGGTCTCCCGGGGCACCGTTAGATATGTCAACTTGGAGTGACCGCCAGTTGATCGACAGTTTGTCCAGTCCCAATAAGTGGATTCGCCAACATGTGCAACAGATTCTGGCGGACCGCCAAGATAGCCGTTACCTCACTTTGCTGTATCCACTGATCGAAGGTGACGAAGGCCAGGCGGCTCTGGAGGCACTGTGGGCCATATATTCCTGTAAGGGTTTTAATGAATCCCTTTCGCTGGAAGCACTACAACACGCTGATCCTTACGTTCGGATGTGGGCGATCCGGCTACTGGGAGACAGTGACCGGCTTACCCCGGAGCAGTCCCGGTCACTGGCTGAACTGGCCAGATCGGAAAATCATCCGGAAGTAAGAAGCCAACTCGCAGCTACTGCCAAGAGAATAAAAGCAGAAGATGCCCTGCCCATCATTCAAGGCCTGCTTTTGCAGAGGGAAGATGCTGCCGATCCGGACATTCCTCATCAGATCTGGTGGGCGCTGGAAGCTAAAATGCAAATAGACCCGGCGGTGGTCAACACTGTTTTTAAATCAGCAGCATATTGGAAGACTCCTATGGCCCAGGAAAAAATACTGTCAAATGCCGGACAGCGCCTGATCAGTACCGCCCTGCCGGAGGATTATAGCGCGCTGATTGACCTGCTGGCCCTTGCCCCAGGTGTCAAAGAAGCAAAACCGCTGGTCACCGGAATTCTGGATGGTTTACGGGGTCGGAGCTTAAACTCCCTGCCAACTGCAATGTATCAGGCTTTAAAGCCCTTTTCGGAGGTGATGGGTGAAGGTAAACTTACTGCATCCATTCGAGCCGGTGACACCACCAGTATGGGCGAAGCACTTGAAATAATTAAGAATCCGGAAGCCGGGTTACAGGACCGTCTTGCCTATACAAAGATCTTTGCTGAGATCAATTATCCACAGGCAGTTTCCGTCCTTCTGGATATGGTGGACCACCAAAATACTCCGCTCAGTCTGAAGCATGCGGCTATCCGTACCTTAAGAAATTATCCGGACGAAGAAATTGGAGAACGCATTTCCAACGCTTACCCTGACCGGTTACGGGCAGATCCGGATATGCGTCTGGCCGCTTTGTCACTATTGATGACCCGGCCTGCGTGGACAACAAAGCTGTTGAACATGGTGACCGGGACCAGACAAATCCACAAAGAAGATATTCCCTCATACATGGTGATGGAGCTGAGCTTGTCCGACCACCCTCAAATCAGAGACAGAATCCACACAATCTGGCCGGAGGTGCAAAGCATGGAAGAAAACGCCAAAAGTCAACAATATGAGGACATACTGGCATTACTCGACCAGACGCCGGGAGATGCCAATAGTGGACGCAATATCTACGAGAATAAATGCAGTACCTGTCACCGGTTAGGAGACCTGGGTAAGAATATCGGACCCGATCTCACCAGTTACGACCGGAAAAATAATAAGGACCTGCTATACAATATCATATTTCCCAATGCGGATATTCGAGAAGGCTACGTGAATTTCATTGTAAACACGAAAAACGATCGGACCTTTGTCGGTACCCTTCATAATGACCAGGGAAATATAATTCAACTCAGGACAGCTGACGGAGAAACCATCACCTTATCCAAGAGTGAGATTGCAGAGATGGAAGCGCTGGATCGCTCACTGATGCCAGAAGGATTGCTGACAGGTCTCACGCAAAAAGAAATAATCAACCTTTTCACTTTTTTAAAAGAAGAACCCTAAGCGGGAAATCCGTCATACAGGATTTAAATCAAACCTCGATTTAATTTAGGAAAAAAGACATTTATAAATCCTCCCGATTGCTGTTTTGCTGAAGTATCCTGATCTGACGATTTAAATCCCGGGCTGTCATCAGCTCTTCTACTGTAATATGCATCCGATAGCGCCAATAGTGATTGGGTTTTGCCGGAATATTGATCCTTTCTTCCATCGGATCTTCACGCTTTAATTCATCATTTAA
>JAGQWZ010000691.1 GCA_020436835.1 Saprospiraceae bacterium
GCCAGCTTTATCATCTTCCAGGGAGACGACAATTTTCTCCTTGCGTTGCTCTACGATCTCCTCCATCGACTCTTTATGCTCAAATCCGGTAGCGATCACAGTGACGCAGATTTTATCAGCCAGGGACTCATCTACACAGTTACCCCAGATCAAATCAGTGTCGTGACCTGCTTCATCTTGTATGTATTCAGTGATCTCATAGATCTCATCCATAGTCACTTCTTTGGCGCCAGAGGTGATATTTAAAAGTATATGCTGTGCACCCCGTATATCATTATCCTCAAGCAAAGGTGAATTGAGCGCCTCATCAACCGCCTGACGAGCTCTACCTTCTCCCTCCGCCACAGCAGTACCCATGATAGAGACCCCACTATCCCGCATGACCGTATTGACATCTTCAAAATCCACGTTCACATAACCGGGAACGGTGATAATCTCTGCGATACCTTTGGCGGCTGTACTGAGGATGTTATCTGCATGTGCAAAGGCTTCGGATACCGGCAAATTTCCGTGCATCTGCCGGAGTTTATCATTGGATACAATGATCAGTGAATCGACATTCTTCTTCAGTTCATCCAGTCCTTCCGCCGCCTGGTCTTTCCTTCGCTTACCTTCAAACCGGAATGGAATCGTTACAATCGCGACAGTTAAAATATCCAGTTCCTTGGCTGCCTTGGCAATGATTGGAGCGGCACCGGTACCTGTGCCACCACCCATACCGGCAGTTATAAATATCATCTTTGTGTCTTCCTCAAAGAAACGTCTCACATCATCAATAGACTCAATACAAGCCTGCTTTCCCACCTGTGGTAATGAACCAGCTCCCCGACCTTCCGTCAGATGTGGTCCGAGTTGTATTTTCGTCGTGACAGGGCTCAATTCCATACTTTGGTTATCCGTATTGCAGATCGCAAAATCTACTCCCACTATGCCTTGTTTAAACATATGGGAAACCGCATTACAGCCACCACCTCCTACACCAATTACTTTGATGATAGAACGTTCATCCTTAGGAATATCAAATTGCATAATCATAGGATTTAAAATAGTTATGAATTAGGTTATTGTTTACTCGTATTAGTTCAAATCGGGATCAGGCTCTGCCTCAAACCACTGCTTCGTCTTTTGAAAGGCACGATCCCACCACCCACGCTGATCCGGGTCGGAAAGGGGAAGTTGTTTTTCTTCCTGTTTTACTTCTTGCATTTCTGGTACTTTTTCTTCTTGTTCCATCACAGGCATATTTAAAGCAGATTCGTAATCTCTATGTTCAAAAGCATGTTTAAGCAATCCGATCGATGTGGCACAGATAGGGGTGGCAATTTCTTCCGGATATCCATGTGCAAGCAAATCAACCGGATATCCTACTCTGGTAGGAATGCCCGTGTGATATTCTGCCAAAATATCGATATGCTTAAGCAGGGAGCCGCCTCCGGTCAGTACAATTCCACCGATTAATTTCTTATCGTATCCCGATCTCCGTACTTCCCACAGCACATAATCAAATATCTCTTCCATTCGCGCCTGGATAATGAGCGCCAAATTCTTTTCAGATATCTCTTTCGGTTCACGGCCTTTAAGTCCGGGAATGGTAATGATTCGATTATCATACACCTCATCGGCAAGAGCGGATCCGAATTTAATCTTTAATTTCTCCGCCTGATACGGCATAATAGTACATCCTTCCTTGATATCTCGTGTGACCACATTGCCTCCGAACGGGATCACCGCCGTATGTCGAATTATTCCGTCGTGGAAAATGGTCAAATCGGTCGTTCCACCCCCAATATCCACGAGCGCAATCCCGGCTTCTTTTTCCTCATCACTAAGTATGGATTCCGAACTGGCGATCGGTTCGAGGGTCAAGTCCGCTACCTCCAGGCCAACCTTCTCGATACAACGCAAGATATTGTTGGATGCCGTAATTTGACCGGTAATGATATGAAAGTTGGCCTCTAACCGTATACCGGACATCCCGATTGGATCTAGAATTCCCTGTTCACTATCCACTGTAAATTCCTGTGGAATCACATGTAATATCTTATCCCCGGGAGGCAATACGAGTTTATACATATCCCGGATCAGTTTCTCTATATCTTCCTGCGATATCTCATCATGGGCATTGTCGCGGGTTAGAATACCCCGGTGTTGAAGGCTCTTAATATGTTGACCTGCAATCCCAACGTGAACGATCTTCACCTCAGCACCCAATTGTTTTTCAACTGCAGATATAGCTTCCTTTATGGCATTGACTGTCTTTTCTATATTAGAAATAACACCTCTTAATACTCCTTCAGAGCGTACTTTGCCCATTCCGAGAATCTCGATTTTGCCATATTCATTCAGCCTGCCGGCAATAGCACATACTTTAGTAGTGCCAATGTCTATGGCTACGATAACTTCTTTCGGATCAAATTGATAAGGTCTCATTTCAAACCAGTTTATTGTTCATTTAATCGTCACACTTTTGAGGGTGATCTGGTGACTACTTGTTTATCATATTTCAGATTAATCGTCTCAATATTCTTCCAACCGGTAATTTTTAAACCATCCTTAAAGAATGTCTTTAACTTCCTGATTTTTTCATCCATTCGGGTGTCATCCCCTATGATCACTTTAAAATCACCGACATTTCCGGATAACCAAAGGTCACCGTCATTGTGCACGTAGATACCCTCTAACCATGCACTTAAAAATTCATCTTTTCTTGCTGCCTGAACTACGCTGAATGCACTTTTCAGCGTGTTTTTATTTTTTAAAAAATCATCTTTATACTCGCTCACTCCTCCTGAAACAATAGGTACCCTTGCCGTAAAATGCCTTGAAAGTGGTAATTTATAGCCTTCTGCATCCAGGTAGTAATTACTTCCATCCAGTCCCATCACCCGCAATACCGGAGTACGTTGGGAAATATCAATATGCAGGATTTCATTTGCGTCGATATAAGCATCTGCATTAACAATAAAGGCTTCCTGTCTAAGTACACGCTCTAGTCCCTCCAGATCAAGCAGATCGACTTCCACACCTACCAGATCCAGTTTATAGGTTTTGATCACTTTCTCTTTTATTTCCTCAATCGTGATCAGATCATTACCATCCGTGAGATGTTTCAAGTGATATTCTACTTTTTTAATCCCCTGATGGGCCATGTTTTCCCGGGCTGCAGATGCGCCCATGAAGAACAAAACAGCGACCGAACACCACCCCATGGTGGAAATAACATTTATTATCCGGTCTTTATTCCAATTCATTCGATTTCGCTATTTCATAATTTTTAAAATCTCATTCACTATATCTCTTGTAGCATCCGGCCGTCCCAGGGCCAAACTATTTTTCTCAATTTCTTCAAGTCTTTCCGTTCCATGGATCATCGCCAATGCTTTATCTATCAACCCATCTGCCGCTTCAAAATCTGTTATCATCTCCGCCGCACCCATTTTTACCATTGCCCTGGCGTTGGCCGTCTGATGGTCTTCCGCTACGTTCGGAGACGGCACCAATATTGAAGCTTTTCCCAATACACACAGCTCGGATACAGTGAGTGCCCCCGCCCTGCAAATCACCAAATCTGCGCAGGCATAGGCGAGGTCCATCCGCTGGATAAAAACCAACGGGGTCACATTAGCTAATTTTGCTGTTTCACAATCAATGAATGCATCATGGTAGAAGCTTCCTATTTGCCAGATGAACTGCACGTCCTTTGACTTCCGGATTTCCTTAGTTCCACCTTCCATCGCCTGATTTAAGGTCTTTGCTCCCAGGCTACCTCCAAAAACCAAAATGGTTTTTTTATTATAGGCCAGGCCAAAATGCTCAAGGGCATCGATTTTATCCGGAAGATTCATTAAGTTTTTTCTTACAGGATTCCCGGTATGCACCATCTTTTCGGCATCAAAAAAAACATCCATTCCTTCGTAGGCTACACAGATCCGGTCTACCCTTCTGGCTAACCATTTATTGGTTAATCCGGCATAAGAATTTTGCTCCTGAATTAAAGTGGGGATACCCATTAATGATGCCATAGCTACCGTTGGTGCGCTGGCATAACCACCTACTCCAATTACCACCTCCGGATTAAAATTCCGGAGTATCTTTCTTGCCTGGATGAGACTGGTAGTCAGCTTGAAAGGAAACAACAAATTTTTCCATGTCAAAGATCTTTTCAGGCCAGTCACTTTGAGGCCCTTTATTTTGTATCCCGCCTGGGGTACTTTTTCCATTTCCATTTTTCCTTCCGCACCGACAAATAAAATCTCGGAATCCGGGAGGCGATCTGCCAAAGCATCTGCTATCGCAATCGCAGGAAAAATGTGCCCGCCTGTACCACCACCGCTTACAATAAATCTATGCTTCCGCATTAGGATTCACCGGCAATAGCCAATTGGGTTTTTTCATTTATCGCTTCAATGTATTTACTTACACTCAGAATAATTCCAAATGAAATACAGGTAAATACAATTGAAGTCCCCCCCATACTTACCATGGGAAGGGTCAAACCGGTTACCGGCACCAAATGCACGGAAACGGCAATATTTGCAAACGCTTGCATCACCAATGACAGACAAAGTCCAATGGCTAGCATAGCGCCAAAAGTCTTGGGACTCCGGGTAACCAATCGCATACAGCGGATCACCAGGAAGAGGTAAAGCATCACAATCACCGAACCTCCTAACACACCATATTCTTCACAAATAATGGCATAAATAAAATCGGCGTAAGGATATGGCAGGTAATTATTCTGCGTGCTTTGGCCAGGTCCTACACCAAACCAACCTCCGTCTGCTATAGCAATCTTGGCTTGTTGTATTTGGTACCCTCCATCCGGATTATTAAAAAACTCGTTGACCCGGGAAATCCAGGTCTCCACCCTTACAAAGTCCGGGAAAATATATCCGATAGCGATAATTCCGGCAAGTAGGAAAATACCCAGTACCAGAAGAATCGTAATATATTTGAGATGAACTCTGCCAATAAACATCATCAGTAATGACGTAGCAAATAAAATGGCAGCCGTAGATAAATTAGCCGGTGCAATTAATCCACATACGATTAAGACCGGTACTATGATCGGCACAAAAGCACTACTAAAATCCTTGATGTAATCCTGTTTAAAAGCAATTGACCGGGCCAGATATATGATAAGTGATATCTCGGCAAAATCACTGGCCTGGATCGTCAAGCCAATACCAGGTATTCGTAACCACCTTCGGGCTTCATTCACTTCAGGCGCAAAAAACAACGTACAGATCAGGAGAACTATTGATATAACCAGAAGTGCCGGAGCGATAATGGAGTAACGCATATAATACATCAAGTGGCAGATATACGTAAAAGAAAGTCCACCAAGCAAGATGATAAAATGCTTAATCAAATAATACTCGGTGTTACCTCCGCGCTCTTTATAAGCCAGGGTTTCGGTTGAACTATAAATAGCTACCAATGAAAAAGCTGCCAATAAAGCTACAATAAGCCAAATGACCATATCGCCCTTTAGCTCATTATATAACTTACCTTTAATTGACAACAAGCGATTCATCTTCTTCTGAGTCGGTTCTGAATAGTTATTTCTTTGTCAGGGAGAGAAGGATGAGAGCCAGTCTCATCCTCTCATTGTTCTTTCAATCTTCTTGTTCGCACACATCTCCCTTAGTCGAAAAGCCCGTCTTTGGACAAACAAAATGTAGTTTTCTTCGTAAAATCACCTTATTTATTACTATCCACAAATATATATATTTTATTCAAAGATAGTATGTTACAGATATTTTTTTTAACTAATATAAATTTTTTCCCATATGTATCACCTTATTTTCAAGGTGATAATGGTGAAAACCGCCAAAAGAATGCCTACAATCCAAAATCTGGTGACGATTTTGGCTTCATGCATACCCCCTTTTTGATAGTGATGATGGAGGGGTGCCATCCGGAAAATCCGGATTCCCTCTCCGTATTTTTTTCGGGTATATTTGAAATAGAATACCTGCAATACAACCGATAGATTTTCAACGACGAAGATTCCGCAAAGGATAGGTAGCAACAATTCTTTTCTGAGTAGAATGGCCATGGAGGCGATGATGGCTCCAATAGTAAGACTACCGGTATCCCCCATAAATACCCGGGCGGGATAAGCATTATACCAGAGAAAGCCAATGCAGCCACCGATAAAGCAAGCGGAAAAGACAACCAATTCTTCGGAATAGGGCAAATACAGGATGCCCAGGTAGTCTGCAAATAGATTATGTCCCGACACATAGGCTAAAATACCGAGCGTCGCCCCGATGATTGCCGACACTCCGGTGGCCAAACCATCTAATCCGTCAGTCAAATTCGCTGCGTTGGAAATAGCCGTGACGACCAAAATCACAAAGGGAATAAACAGGAGCCAAACCCAGTTTCTGGCATTGTCCCCCAAAAAGGATAAAATGGAGGAATAGTCCAGGTTATTGCCCTTAAAAAAAGGTACATTGGTCAACGTTGTTTTAACGTAGACCACGTCCTTGCTCCGGCTGCGGGAATCGACCGTATGAACCGTTTCAATCACTTCACATTCTCTCAAGGCAGCCTCCGCCGGATCCATTCGAACGACAATACCATTGTGATAAAGCATCACAATTCCTACGATCAATCCCAAAATTACCTGACCGATGATTTTTGTACGTCCTTTAAGACCCTGTTTATTTTTAAGAAATACCTTGATGTAATCATCCGCTCCACCGATTAAGGCCATCCAGACCGTTACCACGATCATGAGGATAATATAGATATTGTCTAATCGAGCCAATAACAGGCACGGGACCAGGGTAGCAAGAATTATTATTATTCCACCCATAGTTGGAGTACCTGCTTTTTGTAACTGTCCCTGTAAACCTAAGTCCCGGACCGTTTCTCCAACTTGTTTGTTCTGTAAAAAACGAATGATCCTTCCTCCCAATAAAATGGAGATGATCAATGAAAGTATTATAGCTGTACCCGCCCGGAATGAAATATATTGAAATAAGCCGGCACCCGGTATGTCATATTGTTCTTCCAGGAATTTAAATAAATAGTACAACATCGTTTCGGTGGAATTTCAGGAGAAAAAAATAAAAAAGAGTTGCAGTCAGGTGACTGCAAACTCTTTAAACCTGCCTGAGAATGATAAATAATATCTTAATTTATTTGTATACAAATCTATTTCTATCAATAATTTAACTGACAAAATATTCTCTCAATATTTCGCGGTCATCAAACGCATTGCGTACTCCCTTTATCTCCTGATAGTTTTCATGCCCCTTACCCGCTACCAGGATTATTGCACCTTCCGCAGCCAGCGCACATGCAACTTTGATCGCTTCCCTCCGGTTAGTGATAGAAAGCGTACTTTTCCTTCCCTCATCCGGTATGCCGGCTTCCATCTCCCTGATGATCTGATCCGGATCCTCAAAACGGGGATTATCCGACGTGAGGATTACCCGGTCGCTGAACTGAGATGCGATCTTAGCCATCACCGGCCTTTTCAATGCATCCCGATTGCCACCGCATCCAATCACTGTGATCACTTCCTGGTCATTATTCTTTATCTCATTTATCGTCTGCAGTACATTCTGGAGCGCATCGGGAGTATGGGCATAATCCACAAAAGCGACTACGTTTCGTTTTGGGTTTTTAATCGCTTCCATACGGCCAGGGGGAGAAGATAAACTGCTAATATTTGTTAGTACATCAATTTTTTCCTGTCCGGCGATCCGGGCAATAGCATACACGGCCAGTAAATTACTGGCATTGAAGGACCCTACGATCTGACTGTGCACTTCCACACCATCAATCACGAGGTGTAGGCCCTGAGATGTATTGTCCAGTATTTTCCCTTTGTAAGCCGAAGCTTTTTTTAACGCATAAGAAACAACCGTGGCAGCACAGTTTTGCACCATCACCTCCGCATTGCGATCGTCCAGGTTGATCAAGGCGAAGCTATCCGGCGCCAGACCATCGAAAAACAATTTCTTGGCTTTTATATACTGGCTGAAACTGCCATGATAATCAAGGTGGTCGTGGGTTATATTGGTAAAAACTGCTATTTTAAAATGGCATCCATTTACTCGAAACTGATCCAAGGCATGACTACTCACCTCCATAAAGGCATACTCACATTTTTCAGCTACCATTTTTGCCAACATTTTCTGAAGACTGACGGCATCTGGTGTAGTGAGTGACGCTGGTAAAATTTCATCACCAATTTTATTTTCTATGGTGGATAGCATTCCGGATTTGTAGCCAAGGCGAGAAAATAAACGATGTGACATCTGGACCACACTGGTTTTACCATTAGTGCCGGTCACACCAATTAAAGCCAGTTTTTCACTCGGTTGATCGAAAAATCTGGAAGCAATCAAACCCGTCACTGCCCGACTATTTTCCACCTGAACATAGGTGACATGATCCTGAAGGACTTCCGGCCGGACTTCAAATATTATTGCGGTAGCACCCAAACCAATTGCTTTCTCAATGTAATCATGCCCATCGGCAGCCAGGCCCTTTATGGCAATAAATACACCTTTGTCTTTCATCAGGCGACTGTCTATCTCAACGGTCGAAACCAATTGAGAAAGATCTCCCTTTATCAATTGGTAGTTAAGATTTACCAGAATTTGAGCTAGACTCTTCAATGACTGTCTTTTAACCGAGATATAAAAGTATTTTCTGTCCGGAAATTCTTGTACCGGCAGCTACCGACTGTTCACGTACACGTCCAAAACCGTTCACTTTAACCGACATTCCCCGATTCTCCAGAATAAATATCGCATCGCGTACTCCCATGCCTACTACATTTGGCACCAACCCCTTTTCGAGTGATCTGTTTTCCAGGGAAATCTGTTCTTCTCCGGGCATCAATATGGCCCATTCACCATTTGAATTATTGTCAAAATTTAATCCCACCTTTTTCACTACCGTCTGTATATCCGCCGAATAGCCTGCCTGAAAAACTGGCAGAGACTGGGCTTTTTCTTCGGTCAGCGGAACGGTGGCTTTGGCCATCAGCTCTATATCGGTGGCCATGCAATTATCAGCGATTTCGCGAAATACCGTTCCTGCTACCGTCGCGCCATAATAGCCGTTTTGTGTAGGATTATTAACCAGGACGATGCATGAATACTTCGGCTTTTCTGCAGGAAAATACCCGGCAAAAGAGGCCTGATATTTCCGGCCATCGTCTTTCCAGTATTCCAATCTTGTCGTTCCGGTTTTACCGGCGAAATTGTATTCGTTGCTTTTAAATGCACTTCCTGTACCACGGATCACGACACCCTCCAATAATTCCTGCGCCAATTTAATTGTCGCTGAAGATGCAATTCTGGAATCCAAAACTTCCGGTTTAAATCGTTTGACCAAAGTGGTACCATCATTGATCTCCGAAACGATATAGGGCCGCATTTTTTTCCCATTATTTGCGACCGCATTATAAAATGTAAGCGTCTGCAAGGGAGTGATATGCAATTCATAGCCGTGTGCCATCCATGCGAGGGACATTGCCATATTCCAGCTGTCCGAGTCAACGTCTTTTATAAAGGGATCTCTTTCACCTTCCAGTTGAATGCCTGTTTTATCATTCAGACCAAATTGATGAAGACGTTTGATATATTTTGCAGCATCCTTTTTCGAACCTCCATAAGCCTGATCCACTGCGCGGGCAATACCGACATTGGAGGAAAGCTCGAAAGCCCTTCGCAAAGTCAGTTGCATTTCTTTATGCCATTCAGAATCCTTCATCTGATATTTGCCAAAGACAGCCCTGCCATGGTTGATAAAGATGGAATCTTCCAGGTCCACCAGGCCATCCTCTAATAAAGCCATCACCGAAGCGAGTTTGAAGGTAGAGCCCGGTTCCGTCGCATCACCAATGGCATGGTTGTAGGCTTCATAATATCCCTTATTTCCCCGGTCAAGATTTACCATTGCCCTGATTGCACCCGTTTCCACTTCCATTACGATGGCAAGTCCAAAATCAGCATTGTGATTATGCAGGGCATTAAGGAGCGATTTTTCTGCAATATCCTGAATTCGCATATCGAGGGTCGTGACGACATTCATACCTCGTTCAGGATCAATTTCCGTGAGATCATGCACAGGGATCCATACGTTTCCCACTCTCTCCATTAATTTTTTCCCTGCATTTCCCCGTAAATAGTCATCAAAACTAGCCTCCAGACCGACGGATGGTGCATTATCACGGTCCAAACCAATGGTCCTGGATGCCAGGTTTCGAAAAGGTTTTAAGCGCCTTGATTTTCGCTCAACAATAAGTCCACCCCGGTATTTACCCAAACGAATGAGTGGAAATGATTTAATATTTTTTAATTCTTCGTAGGTGGCATTATTTTTTATCGGAAAATAACGGTCTCCATCATTCCTGCGACGAATCATTTTTCTTTTAATTGACGCCGGTGACGCATCGGTAAATACATACCGTGAAAAATAAATGGCGAGTGAATCAATATTGGCGTCAAATATGGATTTAGTCATGGCCTCAGAGTTGAGATCCATGTGCAGGTCAAAATAAGGGACTGAAGTAGCCAGCGGATAACCATCGGCACTATAGATATTACCCCGGTCCGGTTCGATATCAAAGTATTTAAGCTTTGTACTGTCTCCTTTCTCCCTCCATTGTTCAGCTTGAAAAACTCCAATATTAACCGTAGCGGTAATAAGCATTAAAGCAATAAGAATTAAGACCGCCAGGACTATATATGCCCTGAGTAATAATTCCTTCCTTTTACTCATTGCAGCCAAATTGTAACTATTTATGGTCGATTGGATAATTTCTTCGGAAAACTGCCTTCATTCGAAAGCTGACTGGATTCTACCTGTTCAGCGAGATTTGAATAGGTGGCCTGATAAATCGCATCAGACTTGACCGTCATGTAAGACCAGGTCAGTTCTTTTATCTCATTTTTGAGTGATTCAATCCGGCGTACTTTTTTTTCAGTGTAATGGGCATTGCCAATATAAACCATGGCCAGAAAAATCAGAAAAAATACATATGGCAGATTACTGCTTATTTTTTCAGAGCTGTAATTCATAAATCCCGAACTACTCTTATTTCGATTTATTTTGAGATGGTCTTTTTTCATGCGATTGAAATCTTTTCGGCAATTCTGAGTTTAGCACTTCGCGCTCTTTTATTTGACTTTATTTCTCTTTCATCCGGCAGTATCGGCTTCTTGTTAACCGGTTTTAGAATCCATTGATCATTTAAGGACAGGAGCGGATTTTCCGCATCCTCTGTTCTGCCACTCTTCATGAAATGCTTGACAATCCGGTCTTCAATTGAGTGATATGTTAATACCACGAGTCTACCTCCCGGCACTAACATATCCGCTCCTGCAACAAGAAAGTCCTGAAGCGCACCAATTTCGTCGTTGACCTTAATTCGAATAGCCTGAAAAACTTGTGCTAAATACCGGGCCCGGTTTCCCATAGCCTGCGGTTCGACACAGTTTAGAAATTCATGAGTATTTGAAATTGGCCGCTGTTCTCTCGTTGCGATAATAGCTTTGGCCAGCGTTTTTGAATTACGTACCTGACCGTAACTACTAAATATATTCACCAAGTTTTCTTCACTTTCATGATTCACAATATCCAGTGCAGTCCTGGCTGCCCGATTATTCATTCGCATATCAAAAACGTCGCTATCTACAAATGAAAAGCCCTTCGTTTTTGCATCGAGTTGATAACTGGAGACTCCCAGATCAGCAAGGATACCCTGAAGTTGACCTATACCCATATATTTGAGAAAATACTTCAGATAGCGAAAATTTCCATGCACCAGCTTAAGTCGATCATCATCCCTTGCATTTTCAAGGGCATCAATATCCTGATCGAAAGCATATAGTCGTCCATGTTCATTCAACCGGGATAATATTTCTTCGCTGTGTCCGCCTCCTCCAAATGTCGCATCCACATAGGTTCCTCCCGGATCAATAACCAGGGCGTTTATGCTGGACTTGAGAAGGACCGGTAGATGATAGGTTTCACTCATTGGCCAGCGATCTCCTGCTTACCCAGTACCTTTTCAGCCAGATTCGCAAAGTCTTCCGGCTCCCTGTCCAACCACTCATCGTAAGTTACCTTGTCCCACATTTCTATCCGGTCCAGATATGCGAAAAGAATGACTTCTTTCGTGATGCCAGCGTAGTCTAAGAGACTCCGGTTCAGCAAGATACGGTCCGCTCCATCCGTTGTCACATCGCTGACTCCGCGAAAGAAATACCGAATAAAATTCCGATCCTCTGTACGGTATACGTTCAACTCATTAATTCTTTCAAGTGTGTTCTCCCAAACTTTTTCAGGATAGATCATCAAACACTTTTCGAAACCACGATTCACAAAAAATGTAAAAGGTCCGCTTCCACCCAGCTGCCTCAACAAGGGTGAGGGCATCCGGATTCGGCTTTTAGAGTCCAGTTTACATTCATATTCGCCATGAAGTTGTGGCATCGTCCAGTGTCTTTTTCTAACGCGTTAGTGATTCAAATTTAAAACTTTATCCACATTATGACACTTTTTACCACTTTTTGTCATAAAAATCCTCATTTGCCATTTTACATCTGCGCGGCTGGCTGCAAAATACAATCAAATACAGTATACTCTATAACCAAAAAAGATACAATCAATAACATATATAAATTATATAATACTTAATTTGCTTATTTATAGTTTTTTATAAATTATAATCATATAGATATATCTTTGACTTCACGTCCGTTACAATGATCACAACTGTGTGAAAATGTGGGAGACATTTACTCACTTCCCCATTCATCACTGTCAAATGAGATCTGATCTGCATATACCCGGCAGCCTGTCAGCAAGTACATTCGATCGCTCATATCGGAATTCTGGAAGAAAGATTTAGATATATCAGTGGCCAATCTGTATTTTTAGCCTTTGCCGTTAAGCCACGACTGGGATGGTTCCCAAATAAAACAGAAACCTGATTATGCGCAATTCATTTGCAGTTCTTCTCATCCTCCTGGTAATAGCAGGTTCAGTACTGATGTCACTGTTACTTCCTAACCATAGTATTGAGGAGAAACCAAATATCATCTTCTTGCTTACTGATGATCAACGCTGGGATGCCCTGGGAGCAATGGGCAACAGCGAAATCATGACCCCAAATCTGGACCGGCTGGCTCAGGAAGGTGTCATGTTTCGCAATGCCTATGTGACTACTCCGATCTGCTGTACGAGCAGGGCCTCCATCCTGAGTGGGCAATATGCCCGAAGACACAAGATCAATGATTTCCAGACTCACTTCAGCCGTAAGGCATGGAAGAAATGCTATCCCCATCTCATGAAAATGGCGGGATATTACAGCGGCTTCGTAGGTAAATACGGTGTAGGCAGCGAGAAAGACTTCCCTTTAGCGGATTTTGACTATTGGAAAGGAATCCCCGGACAACCCTATTACGAAACGGAAGACGATGAGGGTCACGAGATCCATCTAACCCGTAAGATGGGCGATCAGTGCCTCGATTTTATCCGGCAAGCTCCGGATGACCAGCCATTTTGTCTTTCGGTATCATTTAAAGCACCTCATGTGCAGGATGGAGATCTCAGGCAATTTATTTTTGATCCCGCCTATCAGGATCTGTTTAGGAATACAGTGATACCTCCTGTAAAACATGGTGAGGATGCCGTGTATGAAAAATTCCCTGAGTTTTTCAGAGAAAACAATGAAGCGCGCAATCGATGGCAAATCCGGTTTGCCACTCCGGACATGTATCAGGAGTCCGTAAAAGCCTACTATAGACTGATCTATGGCGTGGATGTGGTAGTCGGAAAAATCCGGAAAGCACTGGAGGAACAAGGACTGGACAAGAATACAATCATTGTTTTCATGGGAGATAATGGTTTCTTCCTGGGAGAAAAAGGCCTGGCTGGCAAATGGTTTGCGTACGAAGAGTCCATCCGGGTTCCCCTGTTGATTTATGATCCATTTCTGGCACCGGAGAAAAGAGGACAGATCAGGGATGAAATAGCCCTCAACATTGACATTGCTCCCACCATTTTAAATTTTGCAGGTATTAAGGTGCCAAATAAGATGCAGGGAAGACCACTTTCTGCAACATATACCGGACAAAGCGATACCTGGAGATCCGAGTTTCTATTCGAGCATGAGTTCAAACATCCTGGTCTGCCAAAATCAGAAGGAATTATTTCAACCACCGAAAAATACTTCCGGTATCTTCCACCGGCTCCCCCTTATGAAGAGATGTACGACCTGATCAAAGATCCTGACGAAATGAACAACCTTGCCACACAATCTGAATTTAACGAACGTAAAAATGCGATGAGATCACGCCTGGAAAAACTTATTGATAAATCTGAATAAGCACTTAGCCCCTGCCCTTTAATTTAAACCAAAAAAAATGACACAGTTTCAATTCCTAAATCTGATTTTGCTCGCATTAATACTTTCCTGCAAATCTCAGGACCATATACCTGCTACTCCTGATACTTCACAGCAAAAAGTCATTGTTGGTTATGTGCCTGGATTTCGCGGTGTTCTAAATACCGAAAACATCAGTGCCAACAAATTAACCCACATAAATTATGCATTTGTCAATGTTAAGGATAGTATGGCCTGGCTGACCAATCTGGCTACCGATAGCATCAATTTCCGAAAGCTCAATGCACTAAAAAATGAAAACCCGGAATTAAAAATTCTTATCTCTATTGGAGGATGGTCATGGAGCGAAAATTTTTCCGATGCTGTACTCACTTCCAGTTCGAGGAAAAAATTTGCCAACACTTCCGTGCAAATTGTGAAGGAATATGGATTGGATGGAGTCGATATTGATTGGGAATATCCCGGTTTAAGAGGCGAGGACAATGTCTTTCGTGATGTCGACAAACAAAATTTCACGCTTATGTTTAAAGAGATCCGGTCGGCGCTTGATGATCTATCCAAAGAGACAGGCAGAAGCTATCAGCTCACTTCCGCTGTTGCCGGATTTAAAGCATTTCTTGACCATACCGAGATGGGTGCAGCAGCAGCATACCAGGACTTTATCAATATAATGTGCTACGATTATTATACCGGCGGTCCAATGGCCGGACATCATAGCAACCTCTTTCCACCTTCTGATTTCGAACAGGACCGCTCAGCAGAAAAAGACATCCGAATGTTTCTTGATGCCGGAGTACCGGCTAATAAAATCGTACTTGGTGTACCTTTTTACGGCAGAAGCTGGATCATGACAACGACCGAGAATCGCGGGATTAATATGCCTAGGGATTCTGTACTCAGAGGAGGCGGATACAGCTATATCAAAGATTCGATGATCGGCAGACCCGGCTTTATCCGGCACTGGGATGAAAATGCAAATTCACCCTATTTATTCAATGAAGAAACCCGGCAGTTGGTGGTTTATGATGATGAAGAATCAATTCGAATCAAATGTAATTATATCCTGGAAAATGACCTCAGAGGCATTATGTTTTGGCAATACATGAGTGATCCCAAAGAGTATCTATTGACAGAAATTAATAATGTCTTTACTAAAAGGGATTAGCGGCTGGATTAAAAAATGTAATATCAATATCCAATAGATTATTATGACACTCTTTAAAGTGGTGAAAAATGTGGGAGTTATCTTGTTGCTCACCTTTTTTTATAGTCAAAGCACCGGTCAGGAATCTGCACTGGATATTACGGATATTAAAAGTACGATTGCCGCATACGCCGATGCCAGAGAGGTAAGTAATCCGGATGAACTAAGAAAATTATTCACGGAAGATGCGGACCAGTTGGTATCCTCAGGTGAATGGCGAAATGGTATCGAAGAGATGGTTGCCGGAATGTTGAGAAGTTCAAAAAACAACCCGGGTGATCGAAGTCTGCTGGTGGAGTCAGTCCGGTTCATCAGAGAAGACGTCGCTGTGGCAAATGCCCGGTATGAGATTAAAAGGGAAGATGGCAGTGAGCGCAAAATGTGGAGCACGTTTGTACTGCTGAAAGATGACACCTGGAAGATTTCCGCTATCCGGAATATGCTTCCTGCAAAATAACTTTCCTTAAATCCTCTTTTGTGAGCCGTCTCAGACAGCATTGAGCCAAATCAAATTAGAAATCCAAAGATTATTAAATACACTCTGTCATGATCACGCAGTGTGCCTCAGGAACGAATTTCTCATTAAAACAAAGCCAGAAATATTATTTAATGCTGTAGAGAAAC
>JAGQWZ010000076.1 GCA_020436835.1 Saprospiraceae bacterium
AAGATTTTCTCGCTAAATACTGGCAACAAAGAGAAGAGAACAAGGTGGTCGTTGGTGGCCGTGTATATCCAAAACGGTGTCCCAATGCAGCTGTTCGACTTCACTGGACTTACGGAACCCAAAGAGAACGGCAATCAGAATTAGGGTTTCAATCCAATAATTTTCTCATACGTAAATCGGTTTTTACCACGATCCGCTTTGATGAATCAATCCGCAAGTATGGTCATGAAGACACCATTTTCGGCTATCATCTGGAGAAGGAAAATATACCCATCAAACCTATCACTAACCCGGTGCTCCATGCCTCTCTGGAAACTACCGATACTTACCTGATACATCAGATCGAAGCCATTCAGAATCTAAAGAAACTCAGAAACCGATATCCTGACCTGGAAACGAGACTTACGAAAACGATTGACCGGCTTCAAAAATATGGCCTATGCCAAATCGTTCGCCTTCTATTTAAGTCTTTCGAAAAGGCTATTGAAAGCAATCTCCGGAGTGAAAAACCAAATCTGAATGTTTTCGATTTTTTTAAGATAGGACGTTGGTTATATCCAACAGATATAAAAAAAAAGAGACCATCCTAGGATAGTCTCTTCATTCTCAGATTAGGTTTATCGTTTTCAGATAACTAACAGTAATTATCTAATGGTCTCTACTAATGTACTAATAAACTAAGCACTCCTCATACCATGGATTCGGTATTTTTCAGATAATTATAAGCATTACATATAATCAACTACAGGACTGTCTTTAATACATTATGGATTATAAGCATTCGAAGAGGAAAATTAACAAGCTTCCGTATTTTCAGGTTTTCGACCCTCTTTCCGCTCTGGCCAACAATAATTTTTCAAAACAATACCAAAGGGCGATGCCGGCACAAACGGAAACATTTAGTGAATGTTTCGTCCCTATTTGCGGGATTTCAAAACAGAAATCAAGGAAATTCAGCGTAACGTCCGATATTCCTTCTACCTCATTTCCCAGGACCAGCGCTACCGGTTGACCGGGTTCGGGATCAAATTCTTGAATGTTTCTGCTTGTGGAGGTGTGTTCGATGCCGATGATCTCATACCCTTCCCTCTTCAAACCGGATAAACATTCGACAATTGAATCATGGTGGGACCAGGTTACCGATTCTGTTGCTCCGATAGCTGACTTAAGAATCTCCCGGTGCGGAGGTGTCGCAGTGATCCCACATAGATAAATATGTTTAATCGCAAAGGCATCGGCCGTCCGAAATATCGAGCCAACATTCAAACCGGAGCGAATATTATCAAGGACCACCGCAACGGGAAGTTTGGGCATCGTTCTGAATTCCTCCACTGATTTACGATTAAGTTCTTCTGTCCTTAGTTTTCGCATAATCTTATCTTCGGCAACCAATCGTCTAATGTAGACAACTGACCATGAGTTTGCAAGCCCAGGCAAATACTTCAGGAATAACTATTACCGGCCAGGAGTGGTTAATCATAGTTATCATCTATCTCTTCCTGATCGCATTCCACGGATATCGATTTGGAGACGAAGACATGACCGAAACCCTGTCTTACGCATTGTATATGAATGATCATTCACTTTACCCAAATGATCTCTATATCCAGGCCGTCGCTAAAACAAACCTCAATGAAAGGTATCCATTCACACTCCTTCTGCGATTATTCTCTTTTCAACTCGAATGGGCTAGTTTCTTCCTGCATCTCCTGAGTTCTATGCTGCTAATCAGTGGATTATGGACTTTGGCAAAATTGTTTCTTAGGAGCAATTTCACCCTACTGGCAGCTATATTAGGTACACTGGTCATCACTTATCATCTGAATCTGGGAGGCAATGAGGTATGGTATAATTATTTTGTACCCAGCCAGTTGGCTAAGTCAATCGGTATCTGGGGACTCGTTTTCTGGCTTGTGGAGCGCAGAATCCTGGGGTACGCCATGGTAGCCCTCGCCACTTTCGCTCAGCCGGTGGTGGGAGCTCAATTGGCCTTGCTCTTTCTTTTGGTGGATCTGAAGGAATTTGGACTTTCCCGCTGGAAGAAATCTCTACCAGGACCTCTACTCTATTTTCTCACTGCCGGAGTATGGGTGATGGCCGTATTTGTGATGAACCTCATCAGTGATCATAGTATTGATGGGGCAACATTTTACTCCATTATGGAGACCCGGCTGGCCCATCATTTTTTCCCATCTTACTATCCTCTTCGTTCCTGGGTCTTGTTTTTACCAGTGCTGATCCTTGGCGCTTTCATTTGGAAGAGGGAAAGTAAAAAGATGTTTGATCTTTTTTGTTGGGGATTCCTGGGCATGCTGATTTACTATTTGGGAATTGAGCTTTTCGAAATACCTTCCTTGCTCAGTGTTCAATGGTTTAAGACCACGGTATGGTTCAAACCGCTGGCCATTATCGCAATATTGTCGGTGGTGGATAAAATGGATTTCAAATGGGATCATCGCATTTTTCCGTCACTTCTTGGCCTTTTGCTTTTGACCGGTATCGCAAACTTGACAGGTTTTGTGCGATGGTTTGGAGATAAACCTTATGATTTGCCCGGCACTCAGTACCATACGGCTGAAATGAATTTGGCCTCACAAATGAAAAGCGTCTTACCTGGGGATGCTTGCATTCTAATTCCGCCCGATTTAACCGGAATCAGGTATTTCAGTGAAAGAAGCCTATTTATTGACTACAAGAGCAACATTCACAGCAAAGAGTATATGTCTGAAGCAGCAGAAAGGCGAAGGGATCTTTACGGACTCACACTGGATATGCGCACTTCAGGTGTAGATATGATGGCTGAAATGACCAATTTCTACCAGCATTTGTCGGCTTCCGACTTCAAATCATTCGAAAAAAGAGGAGCTCAATTTGTGGTGACCAGAAAAGAACAGCAGTTAGATCTGGAGAAAGTACTTGAAAATTCACTTTTCACCCTGTACAAACTCTGACACGGATTTCTTACTCTGACTGGAAGCGTAATCCATGGCGGCTTTGACAAAATTGACAAATAGCGGGTGAGGGCGTTCTACCGTACTTTTCAGTTCGGGATGAAATTGTACACCGACGAACCAGGGATGTTCGGGAATCTCCACAATTTCAACCAATTTTGACTCCGGATTAAATCCAACCGGTCGCATACCTCCGCTTTGAAACAACTCGATATACTCATTGTTAAATTCATAACGATGCCTGTGCCTTTCCTGAATCAGATTTTTTCCATAGGCCAGATAAGCCTGCGAATCAGTTTTTATTTCGCAGGTATAAGCACCCAACCTCATGGTGCCTCCTTTTTTGGTTATCGTCTTTTGCTCTGGCATCAGATCAATGACCGGCTGCCTCGTCTTGGATGACCACTCCGTGGAAGCGGCTTCCTTCAGATTGAGCTCGTTTCTGGCAAACTCGACCACGGCGCACTGCATACCCAGACATATCCCGAAAAAGGGAATTCCGTGGGTCCGGACGTAGTGAATGGCCCGGATCTTTCCTTCAATACCCCGTTCGCCAAAGCCAGGTGCCACCAGAATGCCCGATACACCTTTCAATATTAATTCGAGTTCCTTCGCATCATTGATCGACTCGGAGTGGATTTGAACGACCTCAACCTCACATTCATTGATCGCTCCGGCATGCACAAAAGATTCATAGATCGATTTATAGGCATCTTGCAGCTCCATATACTTACCAATCAGACCGATCTTTACTTTCCGGGTGGGATTCTTCAATTTAGAAAGGAAATTCATCCAGGCGGTGAGATCCGGGTCTTCCCTTGGATCCAAATGTAATTTAGACAAAATAATGAGATCCAATTTCTCCTCCTGCATTAGAATCGGCACATCATAAATGGTATCTGCATCAATCGCCTCAATCACCGCACTTACGTGTACATTGCAGAACAACGCCAGCTTTTTCCGGATCTCCATCGTCAGTGGATGACTTGTACGGCATACCAATATATCCGGTTGAACTCCTGAATTCAACAGTTCCTTGACGGAATGTTGGGTGGGTTTGGTTTTAAGTTCCTTGGCTGCTTCCAGATAAGGTATTAGGGTTAGATGTACAACCAGACAGTTTTCCGGTCCCAGTTCATTTCGCATTTGTCGAACTGCCTCTATGTATGGAAGCGATTCAATATCCCCTACTGTCCCACCGATCTCGGTGATCACGATTTCATAATGTCCATCACCGGCCAGACGGCAAATTCTGCGCTTGATCTCGTCAGTAATATGGGGAATGACCTGTACAGTTTTTCCCAGGTAATCTCCTGCCCTTTCCTTGTTAATGACTGTTTGATAGATCCTGCCGGTCGTCACATTATTGGCCTGACTGGTAGGTTCATTTAGGAAGCGTTCATAATGTCCCAGGTCCAGATCGGTCTCCGCACCATCGTCGGTGACATAACATTCTCCATGCTCATAGGGATTAAGTGTTCCGGGATCTACATTGATGTAGGGGTCAAATTTTTGTATGGAAACACTATATCCGCGAGCCTGCAAAAGTTTGGCCAGAGAGGCTGAGATGATACCTTTACCCAAAGATGAGGTAACTCCTCCCGTAACAAAGACGTATTTGGTCATATTAAAAAGAAAGGTTATGTGAAACTGTGCATGCTACGGAATACAAAGGTAAGACTAACTTTCAAACTAAGAATCATATTAGCAGTTTAATTATATGATCTTGATCATTTTCATTAACGATAGATTACCAGGAAGTACCAGCTACAGTACAAAAACTTAGCGAAGATTAGCCGCCAGTAAATAGACAAGATACCGGGTCAAAATTTTACTTTGTGACTTATAATAGCTCTATCTAAAATGAAAAGACTCCTACTTTACTCATTTATTCTGGCTCTTGTCATCATTGCTTACCCGGCGGCAGGGCAGCCTGCACCTGTTTTTGATTCTACCCTGTTGAGTGGTTTACAATGGAGACTGGTAGGTCCATTCCGCGGCGGCCGTTCAGGAACGGTCACCGGAGTAATAGGTAATCCAAATCTCTTCTATATGGGAACTGCCGGTGGAGGCGTCTGGCAGACAAAAGATGGCGGAAACACCTGGTCCTGCATTTCCGATGGTTATTTTGGAGGATCCATAGGGGCGGTTGCTGTCTCTGAAAGCGATCCCAACGTGATTTATGTGGGGGAAGGAGAACAAACCGTGCGTGGAGACGTATCCAGTGGTTGGGGATGCTGGAAATCTCAGGATGCCGGTAAAACCTGGTCCAAGATCGGCCTTGAAGAGAGTCAACATATTGCCCGTATACGCATCCATCCTGAAAATCCGGATATCGTTTATGTTGCGGCTATGGGTAATCTCTGGCAACCGAACGAACAACGGGGTATTTTCAAATCAGTCGACGGAGGTAAGAACTGGAAGAAGGTACTTTATGTATCGGACAAAACAGCCGCTTCCGATCTGATCCTGGATCCCAACAACCCCCGGATAATTTATGCTGGAATGTGGGATATCAAACGGAATGGATACCGGATGGATAGTGGTGGCCCGGGGAGCGGGTTATGGAAGAGTACAGATGCGGGTGAAAGCTGGACCGAGATTTCGGAGGCACCAGGACTACCCAAGGGGGTCTGGGGTATTGTAGGCGTGACCGTATCACCGGTAAATTCGAATCGCCTTTGGGTGATCATCGAAGCCCAGGAAGGAGGAGTCTTCCGGTCGGATGATGGAGGCAAAACCTGGACCAAAACCAATGAAGAGCGCGCCCTTCGCCAACGGGCCTGGTACTACTCCCGGATCTATGCCGATACTCAAAACGAGGATATGGTGTACGTCATGAACGTCAGCTATCACCGTTCCCAGGATGGAGGAAAGACCTTTGAAAGCCTCCGCGCTCCACATGGAGATCACCATGATCTCTGGATCGATCCAAACAACAATCAGCGCATGGTCATCGCCGATGATGGAGGTGCTCAGGTTAGCTATGATGGCGGAGAAAACTGGAGCAGTTATTACAACCAACCGACCGCTCAATTTTACCGGGTGACGACCGATAATCATTTTCCGTACCATATACTTGGTGCCCAGCAAGATAATACGACGGTACGTATTTTGCACCGTTCGACAGGATCTGCGATCACCGAGTCGGACTGGGAACCCACTGCCGGAGGTGAAAGTGCACATCTGGCCCCGGATCCGGACAACCCGGATGTGGTATATGGTGGCACATACAAAGGATATATGTATCGTATGGACCATGCTACCGGCCAGGTCAGATCAACCAATGTCTGGCCTGACAATCCTGCCGGTTCAGGAGTGGAAGTAATGAAATACCGTTTTAATTGGAATTTTCCCATACTCTTCAGCCCCCACGATGGAAATAAACTCTATGCCGGGTCCAATCATCTGCACGTCACTACCGATGAAGGACAAAGTTGGCAGGTGATCAGTCCCGATCTCACCCGAAATGATCCCGAGACGCTCCTATCATCCGGAGGTCCCATCACACAGGACAATACCGGAGTTGAGTTCTATGGAACCATTTTTGTCATCGCTGAATCTCCAATGGAAAAAGATCTTATCTGGACAGGGTCAGATGATGGAATGATCCACTTGACCAGGGATGGTGGTGGTAACTGGAAAGATGTCACACCGAAAGACGCACCGGACCACATCATGTGGAACAGCATCGACCCGCATCCGTTTGTCAAAGGGGGCGCTTATGTGGCAGGAACCACTTACAAATTTGGTGACTATCATCCCTTTCTCTATAAAACTACCGATTATGGAGAAACCTGGACTACGATCACCAAAGGTATCGACGACAGCCATTATACACGGGTAGTTCGAGCGGATCCTGGACGTCAGGGTCTTCTATATGCAGGAACCGAATGGGGAATGTATATCTCATTTGACGATGGGCAGTCGTGGTCACCATTTCAATTGAATCTACCTATCGTGTCGATCCGGGATTTGCATGTTAGAGAAAACTCCTTGATTGCAGCGACCCATGGAAGGAGTTTTTGGATGATCGATGATCTGAGTCCCCTGCATCAGCTCACTCCTGAAATTATGCAAAAGGATTTTCATCTATTCAGTCCTAAACCGGCTTATCGATTAGCACAATCCTCGGGATGGGATAGTTTTAATCCTAGGACAGAAGGTGAAAATCATCCTGATGGTATCTCTTTCGTCTTTTTCGTGAAGGAGGAGCTGAAGGACTCAACCCTCGAGCTCCGGATAATGGAGACCAATGGCACTTTAATTAGAACCTATCGAACAGATGCCAGGAATAAAAAAGAAAAACTCGTTGTGAATGGCGTAGGTAACCAACATGTATGGGACATGCGATACGACGGTTATAAGGAGTTTCCCGGCATGGTATTGTATTCCTCACCAAATATAGGCCCCAAAGCTGTCCCCGGTGAGTATATAGCTCGCTTAATCGTTGCAAAGGACAGTTCCGAACAGAGAGTTGAAATCGCAAAAGACCCACGTCTGCCGAACTCCGATTCAGATTATCAGAAACAATTGGATTTTCTTCTGACAGTAAGGGATAAAGTGAGTGAGGCACACCAGGCCATCATCGATATCCGGCAAATTAAAGAAGACCTCGACTATGTCACGAAAAAGATAGCGGAAGATCCGGATAAGGATGATCTAAGAAATGCCATTAGTGCGTTGAAAAAAGAGTTGGAGACGATCGAAAATAGTATTCATCAGACAAAAAACAGAAGTTCACAGGATGCCCTGAACTATGGAATAAGAGTCAATAACCGGCTTGCTTTTTTGCTTGCAGATCAACAAAGAGGTGACTTCCCTCCTACCGATCAGGCGATTGAAGTGCGACAAGAACTAACCTCCGAATTGGAATCAGAACTCGAGAAATTTGAGAAGATCATTGCAGAAAAATTACCTGCACTAAGTGAGAAAATTCAAAAAAGTGGCGTGACCATCCTTCAAATGACTTCAAAACCGGAAAAGCCTTAAGGACTGATGATAACCAAAGATCACGATGTGGTGATCTTTGGTTACTTAGCTAGTGTTGCCTCGACTCACTAACGGCACAGATTACCTTGTCCATTTTAGTCATAACTGCATGACCGGGCCTCGACAGCGGATCGCTTTGACTGCATGGTGTCCCGGTGACAAATTCCGGCACTACTCTTGTAAACCTACTTATAAGACGAAACCCTGGATTAGCAACAGTCCGGACCACAACAGTCTTTAGCCGGTTTCTCCGCATAAAAAGTCATACTGAATATACCGACCTGACTTTTGTTCCAGAGTTTCTTCTGCTCTGAGTTGAGAAATTGATCAAGAGTTTCATCCGGAATGTTTATTGGCTTCTCTTTCTGTATCCGGATGTTTTCAAATCCCGCCTGCTCTATCAGATGTAAATATTCAGATTTCTCTATTGCTCCCGAGACACAACCGGCATATAGTTCTGCCTGTTCTCGCAAAGCCGGCGGAATTTCTCCCATGACAATTACATCGGAGATGCTGAAGTGGCCTCCGGGTTTGATTACACGGAATGTTTCTTTGAACGCTTTGGCCCGGTCAGGTATTAAGTTGAAAACACAGTTACTTACTACGACGTCAGCTATATTGCTTTCGAGGGGATTATTATCAATTTCACCGAGATAAAACTGGATGTTCTCAAATCCAAGTTTACTCGCATTCTCTCTGGCCTTGTCGACCATCTCCTGGGTAAAATCAATGCCAATGACTCTCCCTCCTGCCCCTGTTTCTTCCCTGGCGATGAAACAGTCATTTCCGGCACCGGATCCCAGATCCACCACCGTATCTCCAGGTTTGATCCTGGCATATTCAGTTGGTAATCCACAACCTAAACCCAGGTCAGCATCAGCCACATAGCCTGCTTTTCCGTTATAATCATCACCAATAAATGAGTACTCAACTCCACCACAGTCACTCTCTCCGCAGCACCCGCCTTTAGAAGGATTTTTAGCAATCGCCGCGTACTTCTCACGAACGATATTCTTAAGTTCGACTTCAGTTTTCATAGTTTAACAACATTTTATTTGGGTAAATAATTTTTTCATTTCATTAAGTGCACCGGTACATACATCTGTGTTGAGACAGTAACAGGTTCGCGGACCATCGATCTCCCCGACTATGAGACCGGCATTTCTCAATGCCTTCAGATGTTGGGAGATGGTAGATTGAGAAAGTGGTAACTCCTCTACGATGTCATTACAAATACAGGCATTCTGTTTTGCCACATACTTGAGAATTGCAACTCTCGCCGGATGTGACAGCGCCTTGGCGATCTCGGCAAGGCGAATATCCTCAATGGTAAATTCTTGTGCTTTGGAATAGGCCATAAAGATTAATTGTATATCGTAAATATACGATAATAAATTATAGCCGCAAATATTTATCGCAAAACTGAGCGAATTTTTTTACCCTGGATATTGTCCTTAGTTTTGTGTGTATAATCTAAATCTATATGGCAGGACATAATAAATGGTCTAAGATCAAGCGAAAGAAAGGTGCTACAGACGCCAAGAGATCAAAGGAATTCAGTCGAATATTAAAAGAGATCACCATTGCTGTGCGGGAAGGCCAGTCTGGTGATCCAGACTTTAATCCACGTCTTCGCACGGCGCTCATTAATGCCAAGGGAGTCAATCTGCCCAAAGAAAATATCGAAAGAGCCATCAGCAAAGCACTGGACACCAGTCAGGAGTCCATGTATGAACCCACTTATGAGGGTTATGGTCCTGGTGGGGTCGCCATTTTTGTAGAATGTGCAACCGACAACCTCAACAGAACGATCTCTTCGGTCAGGGCTGTTTTTAATAAAAAGGGAGGAAATCTCTCAACTTCGGGATCGGTAGACTTTCTTTTTGACCGAAAGGGTATTTTCATATTACCGATCGGCGAACAGGATCCGGAAGCTCTGGAGTTGGAATTGATTGATGCAAATGCCCAGGAGATGGAGTTCGATGCCGAGAGCAAAGAACTCACGGTGGTAGTAAATTTTGAGGATTTTGGATTAATGCAGAAAAAATTGGAAGCATTGGGACTGGAAGCCACCAGTTCGACTTTGGAACGAATACCACAAAATACCATTACCTTGGATCTCGATACCGCCCGGTCTGTAATGAATTTGCTTGATGCGTTGGAGGAAGATGATGACGTTTCACAAGTATTTCATAACCTGGAGTTAACGGATGAACTGGCATCAAGTATGGTCGCAGAGTAGGGATAAACCGATCGATCGATGATATCACAAGAGACCATAGATGCCATTTTTCAGGCAACCCATATCGAGGATGTTGTCGAAGAATTCGTCCATCTGACTAAGCGGGGAGTGAATCTCAAGGGACTCTGCCCTTTTCACGACGAAAAAACGCCCTCTTTCACTGTCTCTCCTGCCCGTAATATTTACAAATGTTTTGGTTGTGGTAAGGGAGGGAATGCGGTAAATTTCCTGATGGAGCACGAGGGAATGTCCTATCCGGAGGCGCTCCGCTATTTGGCCAAGAAGTACAATATAGAAATTGCGGAAACGCAAATGCCCGAGGAATATGAGGCCGAAAAACAAGAGCGTGACAGTCTGTATCTGATCAATGAATATGCAAAGGAATTCTACCGGAATCAGTTATTCAATACGGATCTGGGTAAAAGCATCGGTCTAAGCTATTTCAGAGAACGGGGACTTTTGCGAAAGACGATCGATGCATTTGAACTAGGTTACGCAACCACTTCCCGGGATGAATTAACCAAATCCGCTGTCCATGATGGGTATAATATAGAGTTCCTCAGAAAGCTGGGACTCACCACGGAACAGGATCGCGATTTCTTTTTCAACCGGGTGATGTTTCCCATTCATAATCTATCCGGTAAAGTAGTGGCCTTTGCCGGCCGGCATCTGGTAACGGATAAGAAATCCCCAAAGTACATCAATTCGAAGGAATCGGATATTTACCACAAGAGCAAAGTACTTTATGGATTGCACCTGGCCAAGAAAGCGATTCGAAAGGAAGACTTTTGTTTACTGGTTGAGGGTTATACCGATGTACTATCTCTTCATCAATCCGGCATTGAGAACGTCGTGGCGTCATCGGGAACATCACTCACTGTTGAGCAAGTCAAGTTGATCAAACGCTACACACAACAGATCAGGATACTTTATGATGGTGATACTGCTGGAATAAAAGCAGCGACAAGAGGCATCGACCTGGTCCTGGAACAGGACATGAATGTAGAGTTGGTCTTATTACCGGAGGGAGAAGATCCCGATAGCTATATAAAGTCGGTCGGTGTCACAGAATTCAAAGAATACCTGGAACGCGAAGCTTCCGATTTCATCCTTTTCAAAACCAATCTCATTCTAAAGGAAGCGGGCAACGATCCGGTCAAAAAGGCGGGGCTAATTAAAGATATTATCCTGAGTCTGGCCCACATCCCTGATCCGATCAAGCGTTCTGTCTATACTCGTCAATGTGCAGAACTGCTTAAAGTGGAGGAAAGTATTCTGGTCAATGAGACCAATAAGGTGGTAAGCAAACGACTGAGAGACAACAGGATAAGCCAGCTCAGAGAGAATCGATCGGATCATGAAATTCAGGAAAAGATCCTTGAAAAGGAACGCAAAAAAGCAGTTGCTGAAAATTGGCAGGAAGAAAAGACAGGTACAGATGAGTACCAGGAACGGGACATTGTACGCATACTGATTTTGTACGGTGATCGACAGATCGAGGTGGAGAAAGAAAAGTTGACTATTGCTCAATATGTGCTCTCCGAAATTCAGGAGACATTACCTTTCTTCGACAATCCACTTTATGCCAAAATTGTGACCGAATATGGTTTAGCTCTAAGTGAGGGGAAGCAATTGAATACTGATCATTTCATCAGAAGCGCAGATTCAGAGATATCTTCTTTAGCCATTGAACTTTGCTCTTCGCCTTATGAGCTGAGTGAAAACTGGCAAAAAATGTGGGATATCCGACTGGAGACCCAGCCAATGCCGGATGAGAATGAGATTCAGGATGCTTTCCAGGCTTTGTACCGGTTCCTGTTGCGCAAATACCAGAAGATGAGTGAAGAAAATTTAAAACAGATCAAAGAATTTCAGTCCAATGGTGACGATGAATCACTGCTCAAGCATTTACAGGTTCAAACGATGTTGGTGGACCAGCGGAATAAGATCGCTGGAAAACTGAATACGGTGATTCTCTAATCTATAAAACACAAACTGCTGAGTCGTTTGTACAAACCACTCAGCAGTCCAAAGGAAATAATCCTATCCTTTAAGCACAACGATCTATACAACGCAGATCTTCAAATGCTTCTTTTAGTCGCTTCACAAATTGCTCTTCACCTTTTCTCAGCCAGACTCTTGGGTCGTAGTTTTTCTTATTTGGTTTATCCTCACCATCCGGATTACCAATCTGAGCTTGCAGATAGTCTTGCTTTTCCACGTAGTAGTCCTTTACTCCCTTCCAAAAAGCCCATTGCATATCAGTATCCAAATTCATCTTAACCGCACCATAATCAATGGCCTCCCGAATTTCAGCCTGGGAAGATCCCGAACCTCCGTGAAAAACGAAGTTTATCGGATTGGCACCAGTGCCAAATTTACTCTGCACAAATTCCTGAGAGTTTTTCAGGATAATAGGTTTAAGTGAAACATTACCTGGTTTGTAGACTCCATGTACATTACCAAAAGCGGCTGCGATCGTAAATCGATCACTGATCTTACTCAACTCTTCATAGGCATAGGCGACCTCTTCGGGCTGCGTATAGAGCCGGCTGCTATCGACATCGGTATTATCTACACCATCTTCCTCACCACCGGTGACACCAAGCTCAATCTCCAGAGTCATTCCGATCTTGGACATCCTTTCAAGATATCTCTTAGAAATTTCGATGTTTTCTTCGATCGGTTCTTCGGAAAGATCTAACATGTGACTGCTATAGAGTGGATACCCTCTAGACTCATAAAATTTTTCACCTGCTTCCAGTAAACCATCAATCCATGGCAGTAACTTCTTGGCACAGTGATCCGTATGTAGTATCACAGGAACTCCATAAGCTGCCGCCATTGTATGTACATGCATTGCTCCGGATATCCCACCTAAAATGGCAGCATTCTGGTTTTCATTTGACAGGCTTTTACCAGCAAAAAATACGGCACCGCCATTGGAGAATTGTATCATTACTGGTGAATTCACCGCTTTGGCGGTTTCCAGCACTGCATTGACTGAATTGGTTCCCACTACATTGACTGCAGGAAGCGCAAAATTGTTTTCGTTGGCATAGTTGAGTAATTCTGTCACCTCCTCACCATGTAGTACACCTGGTCTAAATTTTGTTTTCGTACTCATCTTAAGATTTTAAAAGTTTGGATTATGCTAATTATATGATTCCTTTTTCTGTTAGATAACGTTCCGCATCCAATGCAGCCATACATCCGGTTCCCGCAGCAGTTACGGCCTGACGATATACCTTGTCGCGGGCATCACCACTGGCGAAGACCCCCTCAATTTTTGTTTGAGATGTATCTGGTTTAGTCACCAGATATCCGGTATTGTCCATATCAAGCCAGTTCTTAAAAAGATCGGTATTAGGCTTATGCCCGATGGCAACGAAAAAGCCTTTGATATCCAACACTTTTGTCTCACCTGACTTGTTGTTTTTCACCCGGACACCCTCCACACTCTCACCACCCAAAATCTCTTCTGCCTCGGTATTCCAGTGCACTTGAATATTCTCTGAATTCATTACCCGTTTCTGCATGATGTTGGATGCCCTCATTTCATCTCTTCTCACTAAAAGGTGCACTTTAGGACAAAGTTTGGAAAGGTAGGTTGCCTCCTCAGCGGCTGTGTCACCCCCGCCCACTACTGCTACTTCCATTCCCCGGAAAAAGAAACCATCACATACCGCACAAGCCGAAACACCCATATTTGTTAATCTCTTTTCAGATTCCAAACCCAGCCACTTGGCGCTGGCTCCCGTAGATATGATAATGGTATGCGCGCTCACTTCCTCTCCCCCTTCGGTCCAGATCTTGTGCACGGGCCCGGTAAAATCGACTTTAGTCACCATCTCCATCCGTACGTCCGTTCCAAATCTTTCCGCCTGCTTTCTAAACAGTTCCATCATTTCCGGACCATTGACCCCCTCAGGAAAACCAGGATAATTCTCCACGTCAGTAGTGATCATCAACTGTCCACCGGGCTCTTGTCCGGTATAAAGTATTGGCTTCAAACCGGCACGAGCAGCATAAATAGCTGCAGTATAACCCGCTGGTCCGGAACCAATAATTAAGCATAATGCTGTGTCGTTATTTGTCATAGCTTAAAAATGCAAGGTGCAAAAATAAAAATTTTACTAGTCCAAAGACTGCACAAATAACATCTTTAGCGCCATAAAGATTAGTGATGTTCATCACCTAATCGAATTATTCCTCTCCTTTATCCGTTTAATTGGATAAGTAAAGGCACTTTCAATAACTTAGATTGATATGGCAGAACTATTTTATCCCTTGTCTTTTGTTGCCGCACTCTCAGGCTTACTCTTTTGGAGCTTATGGCATAATAAAAGGGCCGGTCCGCTCTTTCGCAGTATTTTCTTTCTTGGGATGGCATTATGGATCGTCACCGTGATCTCGTCGCCTATTGAGGTGTCCGACAAATCAGGGATCATCCTAAGAGATCTTTTAGTACTTGGTGTGGCTGGGTTAGCCATGCAATGGGCTCGAAACAATCTCTTCACCGGAGTAGGTCTATTGATCGTAACCGGTCTATTCCTGCAACTGAGTTACCTTGAAGTACTGCAAGATAGCTTTCAACCGAGCTACCAGGTAGATTCCGATGCGGAACTAATGGTCGATGTTGCAGATGATCTTCAGGCATTCCTTGAGTTCATTGACCAACAAGGAGCTACTGCCAAAAGGTCATTTTCGCCGGAAAGCCCGGAATCAACCACACTTGACGAATATTATACCATCGATTTAAAGGGAACTGCCAAACCAGCTGAAATTCAACTATTTGTGAACGACCTTCTCGAAAATGGCTTAGCCGATTGGGCCGAAACTAACGAACTCATCCGGTTGCATCCTGAAGAATCTGAAACGACATCTTTCAGCACGCAGGAGATGGACGGCCTCGTTAATGATCCGGAGATTGGCAGGCAATGGGGAATGAAAAATCTGCATATTGCTGATCTCTATGAGACGCTCTCATTAAAGACAGTCCAACCCAAGAAGGTGGCCCTTGTGGCTATTCTTGACACCGGAGTAGATGGACAGCATGAGGATCTCACTGATGCTTACCAAAGCACAAAATCCAGCTACGATCGAGATATCCAGGGGCACGGAACGCATGTGGCAGGTATTGTTGCTGGTGTCAGTAACAACGGTATCGGCATTGCGTCTTTTGATCCGGCGCATCAATTTGTGAAGGTTACCAGTATTAAGGTGCTTTCAGACCGGGGTTTCGGAACCCAGGAAGGAATCATCAAAGGAATGATAGAAGCGGCCGATCTGGGCGCCGACGTCGTGTCAATGTCACTCGGAGGGAGGAGTAACGCCGATAGAGAAGAAGCCTATGAAGAAGCAGTGCGCTACTGCAATAATAAGGGGACCATTGTGGTTGTCGCTGCCGGAAATTCAAATAACAATGCCCGGTTTTATGCACCGGCTAAAGTTGATGGCGTGATCGCCGTAGCTGCGATAGACAAAGAAAATGCCCGTACATCCTTTTCCAATTGGGTCTCAGACCTGAAATATGGGCTGGCAGCACCGGGTGATGAGATCTATTCCACTTTCCCCGGCAATCAATATCGCTCATTCAGAGGGACTTCGATGGCCTGTCCGCATGTTTCCAGTATTGTCGGTATTTTAAAAAGCTTACAACCGGATTTGAATACAGAAGATATTTTTAACCTACTGAACAGCACAGGAATTGAATCCAAAAACCCGAAGGAAACAGGGATGATCATATACCCCGCTCAGGCAGTCAGAACGTTACTGGATTAGAAAAACAAAGACTTATCCTTGCTCTAATCGTTTGATTATCTGAACTAAATGACCAGCATTTAAAACCTTGCTAGAAGTCAGATCCAGTTCAAGAATCTCTTTAGCCTGCTCATAGTACCGGCTCCTTACCTGGAGTGTCTCTTCGACATAAGCGGAGAGTTCTTCCCTCGATTTATTGGCGATCAATGGTCGGGCCCCGGAAGAGTTCCAGAGTCTTTCCACAATAGCAGATGAGGGAGCTTTCAGATATACGGTCACTCCATGTTCATTCATAAACTCCAGATTGGAGTGAAAACAAGGCAATCCTCCACCCGTACCCATGATAAAATCCGTCTCGGTCTGAACCACCTCTCTGAGCAAATCATGTTCGATCTTTCGAAAGAATGCTTCTCCGCATTGAGAAAAAATTTGTGAGATCGTCATTTCCTGGTACTGTTCCACCAATACATCAAAATCCATGAACCGGGTAGAAAGTTTTGCTGCAGCAATCCGTCCCAGGGTACTTTTACCCACTCCCATAAATCCCAAAAGAAAAACACGCTTCATGAACGATTACTTTGATTCTCCGGCGCCAAAATAAAATAAAAGCGACAAAATACAGCGATCGGATTCGGATGCATCCCTTACTTTGAATAAAGCCTACTGCTAACTTGCACCAGTCATTAAAATATATGTAGCTTTGCGATCTGATCTTCTTTATTAACGACCATGATATTTTTACAGACACAACAGGTAAATCCTTTACTTAACTTCCTGCCCATCATAGGCATTTTTGTGGTATTTTATTTCTTTTTCATTCGACCCCAACAAAAGAAAGCAAAAGAGCAAAATACATTCATTGCCAATATCAATAAGGGTGATGATGTAGTTACCGCCAGCGGGATCATTGGAAAAATAAACAAGATTGAAGGAGAGGTAGTAACTCTGCAAATCGATCAGAAGACTTTTATCAGAGTGACGAAGAGTTCCATCTCCAAGGAAATGACGGAAGGAACAAAGGTGAATGCTTGAGCGACTGGTAGATTATATCCGCAATTTTTTCACTCCAAACAGACTGAGTATTACACTTTGTATTCTGCTGGCCACTATCGGCTGGTTTCTCACCAAAATGAGTAAAGAATACAATCATCAGTTGAGTTTTCATATCCTCTATCAACTGCCCAAAGATCTCAGTTTCAGCTTTAATCCTCCCCAGAAGATCGATGCTGAAGTACGGGGTAAAGGGTGGTCATTATTGCGATTAGCGGTCAGCACCATTGATGACACGATCACACTTGACCAAACGGAGGTGTATGACCGGACCGTATCTACGCGTCTACTGCTCAGTGAAAGCCTCAAATCAGCCACCAATGACGAGCTCACCATCATAAGCGCCGCTCCCGAACAAGTTGAATTTCAGTTGGTTGAAAGGCAGACGAGAAGAGTACCGGTAAAACTGGATGGGAATTTATCTCTTGCTAATCAATACCAATGGAAGGAGCCATACTGGTTCGAACCCGACTCAATAAATGTCTATGGCGCTGAGGACCAACTAACTACAATCGATCACTGGCCAACCGATCCATTCGAGAGATCAGGAATTGATGAAAACTTCAACATTACCCTACCCTTATACGATGCTTCGCCGGCTTTGACTACAGATACATCGACAGTAAGCCTGGTGGGAATGGTGGACCAGGTCACTGAAAAAGAAATTTATGTACCCATAGAGATACCGGATTCCCTCAAAGACCAGGTGCGAATCTTTCCAGGTGAAGTATTGGTTAAGATCACGCTGGGTCTGAGTATGTATGATCAGGTTGATTCGGAAGATTTTGAAGTAGCTCTGGAGGGAGATTCGACCGGCTCCAACCAACGAAAAGTGGTAGTACGACAAATACCTGATTTTGTGAATTATATATCTCACGAACCCCAATATATTGACTATTATCGATCCGTATCCGAAACACCAAATCCAGATGAATGATAAATTACTGATTTTTGATTGTGATGGCACCCTGGTCGATAGCGAGGGAATTGCCAACGAAATATTTCTCGAAGCCGTAAACGAATTAGGTATTCCCGTAACCAAAGAGGAAGCATGGGATCATTTTCCCGGTACCTCCATGGCCCTTTGTATGAAATATGTGGAAGACAATTATCAGGTAAGGTTACCTGATGATTTCATCAGCAAACAAAGAGCCAGACAGAGAGTCGAATTTGGAAGAAGATTGCAGCCCATTTCTGGAGTTAAAGATGCACTGGGCAAGCTTGCCTATCCCAAATGTGTAGCCAGCAATGGTCCGATGGAGATTATCCAGGCGAATTTGAAAACTACGCAACTGGATCATCATTTTGGCGATCGAATCTTCAGCGCATATGTCCTACAGGTCTGGAAGCCGGAACCCGACCTGTTTCTACATGCTGCGGAAAGACTTGGATACGACCGGCAATCAAGTATCGTGATTGAAGACAGTATTGCCGGTATGCAAGCCGGGATAAATGCGGGTATGACTGTACTAGGATATGTGCCACCCCATCATCCATATAAAGTTGAAATAGAAGGCGTTGTGGAATTTACGGATATGAAAGATCTGCCAGCGCTGATCGAATCAATGCGATAAATACGAAAACATTCTTGGTTCCCGATTAGTGCAAGATCGTCACATTGCCTTTCTCTGTGTGTGAATCTCCGCCAATGCAAAGGATTCGGAGATGGTAGCCGTAGACATCCGGTGCCAGGATTTTACCCTTGAATGTACCGTCCCAACCATCGGCAGGATTATGTGATTCAAAAACTTTCTCCCCCCAACGATCGTAGATTACCAAATCCATTTCTTCAATATACCGTCCTCGAACAAAGAGTACATCATTCTGATTATCTCCATTCGGACTGAAAGCATTTGGCAAATAGACAAAAGGAGGTTCACACTGCACATTGATCACAACAACGGAATCCATGAGCATGAATTCGCAACCACTGGCATCGACAATGTTTACCGTAAACTTAGTAGTTTGATCCGGAACTGCAACGGTGGTACTGCTATTAGGTGTTTGCAATACATCCGCTGGTGTCCAGCTATAGGTAGCTCCTGCCTCGTCGGTAACCATCAAGGTGGAAGATTCCCCAAAGAATATAGTATCCGGATCCACTGAGATTACAAATCGACTCCCATCACTTACCTCAACAGTGACACTATCTGTTACGACACATCCATCCTCAAAAATGGCTGTCGCACTATAGGTACTGGTTTCCTGAGGTCTAACTGTCACTTGTTCGTTCCCCTGCCCGATCACAATGTCTTCGGTTGGAGCCCACATGATAGAATCAATCTGAAAATCTGTATTATTAATAATGGTGATATCAATTGGTTCATCTGCACAAATAGGCAGCTCTTTACTGAGCATAAAGTCAAGCATCCTCACGCCCAGATACACGCTGTCCACATATTCACAATCGTCCATGGATGCCTTCAGTCGATAGTATCCACTAATGAAAATGGGTACCCTGATCGTTGAATCAGTACCTAGAACTACCCCATTGGGATCACACCAGGTGAAGGTATCTACAAATTCTGTAGTAGCCGAAAGAGTCACTGAATCTCCCGGACACAGCATATCCATACTATCAGTCGTGATCAAATCAGGGTCTTCACCGGTCAGGGTCACACGCATTGCCCGTACCGCCAGACAGTTTTCATCATCCATCGATCGTAGCTCTACATCATACGTACCCATAGCCGGATAGGTGTAGGTTGGATTTTCCTCGGTAGAAACAAAATCCGGATTTGTCGGATCACCGAATGTCCATTGGAATGATGTGGCATTGCGACTCATATTAAGGAACATGACGGTGAGTGAATTACAACTCACAAACTTGTCAAAGTCCACATATACATCACTATCCACAATGATAATGTGAATGGTCTTTTCCAGGGTGCAAATGCCCATCGAATCTGTCACAACCACCGTGTAGGAGGTGCTTTCCAGCGGTGAGGCAATCGGATTCGGACTGGTCGGATCATCCAATCCCTCCGTTGGGGTCCACATGTATACCAAATTAGGATCTGCACCTGGATTAATAAAGAATGAGCTGCTATCACATATAATCAATGTATCGCCATCCTCGAAACCACCGTCATCAATACCAAATTTGACAACGAGCGGTATTCTGACCATACAGGTAGAATCATTAGGATCCGTGATTTTGGCGACGAATCGAGTTTCTTCCGTGATATTTGCAGTCGGATTATAACTGGTTGGGTCATCCAGTAATTCAGCTGGAGTCCACATATAAATCAAGGATGGATTCCCATTGGGGTTTAATTGTACAGGACCTGCTTCACAGGTCAACAAAGTATCGCCCAGGTCCACCACCAGTTGATCATCAATCTCAACATTAATAATTCCTTCAATTTTACAGGAATCATTCAAAGGATCTGTTACGGTAACCCGGAAACTGGCATCCTCTTTCACATAAGCCTCTGGCACGGCTGCGTTCCGGTCACTAATAAGTGGATTATCTTCCCACTGATAGATGTACAACGGATTCAGCATGGTATTAAGATCAATCAGGCTTGGTCCGCAACTGTAAATATCTTTTTCAAAATCCACGAAGTCGTCTCCTGTGACCGCCAATCTTCGGGTCCGGATGGTATTACATTCATCACCTGGTATGGTAAGTACGACATCATAGGTACCTCCCGAAGGATAGGTATATACCGGATCCCTTTCATTAGACACAAAACCCGGATTCGTTGGGTCTCCAAAAGTCCAGACAAAGGTATCTGCTCCGGTACTGGTATTAATGAAATTCAGCGTCAGTGAATTACATTCCTTTTCAACATCAAATCCCGCAGTCACTCCAGGATTAGGTAATACTTCCAAAAAGACGGACTCGGTGATGGTACAATTTAAAATAGGATCAAACACCGTAGCGGTATAAAGAATGGACTCTTCAGGCTCCGCAATGGGGTTTGGACCATCAGCAAACATCAGATAAGTCGTGGGAGACCAGCTGTAAACATACCGGTCATTATAATTTGGATTTAGTGCCACCGAGCTACCTTCACATATGACCACGGTATCTCCAAAACCAAGGCCGGTGTCATAAACATCCAAAGTGATCGTCTGTGTCTTATTGGTGGTGCAAACATCCGGGATGCTCACACTTTGGGTAATAGTCAGTGTTTGTGCTCCATTTGTCTGGATCTGAAAATCAGGTTCGTTAAATTTCATATCCCAACCCTTGTCTGAAGTCACCGTGTACATGTAGGAAGCACCGTCGGGCACTCCCATCGAATTATCACTTACGGTTACATCCACCACATCCGCGCAGACAGTCGCTGTATCGATTGTAAAGCCTGTCAGCAACAGGTTGTCACAGTCTACCACATTATATTCAAAGTCTCTTCTGGTACTTCCAATCAACTGACCATTTCGGTATTCATCAACACAAATGCCTACAAGAAACTGACCAATCGTATTGGGTGTCGCGGTAAGCCTGCCCTGTTGATCAATATTAAGAGGCACTCCTCCTAACAAGTTATCCAATCCGTAGGGACTCTTAAAGATCACCTCATCGTAGGGCGGTCTTGAAGCCGGCTGCGGGATAGGCCGTTCTTTACTGGCTCCCATCAAAGGAGTGCATAATCGATAAACCAGCGAATCACCATCTTCATCGATTGCTGAATGATCATAGTTTAGCTCTTCATTGACGCAGATAAAGATTGGTGGCCATTCTTTAAAAACCGGCGAACTGTTACATTCTGCCATTGACTCTTCTGTGACTTCGGTGATGTATGTCCCACCGGTCTCCAGAGGTTCTACGATATTAGTCAGTGTTGCATTTCTACAACATCTTTGATAAACAAGCGTGTAGCCTCCGGCAAGAAAAGGTAATTCAACCACTTTTCGATAGATCGTCCGATGCACGCAAACTCCATTTCCATCCATAAAACAATCACTCTCCAGTCTTAAGGTATCATCAGCGTTAAATTTGATCAAGATTTGACCGAGTTGCCCCAGATGGACCTGGAGGTTATTCTTCGAATCGTAAATTGCAATAGAGGCAGGATCGTCAAAATCGGCTTCAGGATTTCCTCCCAAACAGTCCCGATAAAACATGAGGGTCACCTCATACTGATCATTTCCCAAACATTTGTAGGTAAGATCCCCACCTACAATGTGAGTTGCAAAACCTGAAACAGACCAAAGTGTCAGGATCATTAGCAGTGCTAACTTGAACCCTTTGGATAAGTTCAGGACATATTTATTTAGAGAATGAAGTTCCATTATCTTTTTCATCAATCGTTTGATCTACGTATATCAATGATTTCTACACGTCTCTCCCTTGAAGCTGGTACGCTGTAAATTGAATTTCTGGTATCGCTGATATCATCACTTACATATATCGGAGCTTTCGATTCTCCCAGAGCCTCTTGAACGATCTTCAAGGTACCATTATTGAGTGCTCTGATAAGAACTCCATCTGAGTATCTTCTAAACTGATTAATGACACTACTTATTCTTCGACTACTCAACAGATCATTGTAGTTCGATGGTGCCCTCGGACTGGCAAATCCCTGGATTACGACTTCGATCTTCTCTCCTTTTTCGATTTCTTCACTCAAGAGCTGAATAAATTTCAAAATGTCATTTCGACCTTCCCGCACACTATATTCAAAGAATCGCTCAAGATCATCCGCGGCTTCCGCTTTCGCACCATTAATCAAAGGCTCCGTAAACTGTTCCTTGAACTCTTCTTTTCTGGCCATGAATGGCGGATAAGTATCATCGTAGGTCACCCTGGTTGTACGGTTGTAGGTACGTGGATTGGGATGATCATTATCAAAGTATACCGCAAGTGGAAGATAATCTTCAAGATCACCCGGTTTGAGATACACTTTCTTTGTTATCCTGTTTCCAGGAATATTAATTGTACTTAGATTTAGAGTATCCGGTTTATATCCCCGTTTAGAAGTAATTATCTGGTAGGATTTATCCCGGTCCAGTGGGAAAATAAAGCTGTTGCCATCCTCATTTATTTGTACCACGGTCTCATTTGAAGGATCGGAAAGATCCAATAGCTTGACGGTAGCACCCCGAAGTTCTTCCTTTGTCACATCATCAAAAACAAGCAACTCCAGATCCAAAGATTGCGACTGTAAGAACAGTTTCTTCACGATCTCTGTTGATTTATTTATACCCCGGGTTGTGAAGACGATTGTATCGGGATCATAACCTGATTTTTCCGCAATGACCTTATAGCTTCTGTTCCTGATCAATGGGAATTTGTATTCATTTGTATTTTCAGCGGTTTGGGTTCCGATAACCGTTTCATCACCATTGACTTCCAAGAGCGTGACCGTTGCACCAAGAAGGTCCTCCTGGGTTGCCTTATCAAAAGTCAAAGCCTTTAAAGTAATGTCAAGTTCCTGGAAAGCCGCTTTATAGATGTCATTACAGCAGGCCTCCTCCAGATCTTCAATAAACATGGAACCTTGCCGGTTGGACGCCAGAAAGGCAGTATCCTCCTGATCTGCCAGGTAGAAATACAGATCATTATAACTGCTATTGATCGGCATCCCCAAATTCTCGATATAGGGATCGACCATGTCTCCACCGGTATACACACTATAAATATCGAATCCTCCAAAGCCTTGATAACCCATGGAGCTGAAATAGAGTGTTTCACTGGGCTTGTGAAAAAATGGAGTCATATCATCCTCCATCGTGTTGATCGGCATAAGATTTACGGGTTCGCCAAAATCATTGTTCTGACCGATCACGCTGTACCAGATATCAAGTTTTCCCTTACTCCCTGGTCTATTTGAGACAAAGTAAAGCGCCGGCTCATGGGAAAATGGATCTAGTCCGAGAGAAGGTTGAGTCGTCGTGTACGTACTGTCATTTATATTGTCCGGTAATTTAACCGGTTCAGAAAATTCACCATCAACATAATCACGGTAGTAAATGTCACACCGGATCTCGGTGGCATTCATGTACTCACAGATTGTATAGTACACCCGGTCTTTCTCCTCCGTAAAGACGACGTGTCCCGTATGATACCGTTTATCGTTAAATTCAGGATCAAATTGAACACCTTCTCCCCCATCAATAGACCATAGTGCATTGGAGAAAATCCGTTTGGGTTTTGACTCGTCCAGCTCCGATGGAAAACGAAGCGAGGAATAAAAGAGCGTGTCACCCAACTGCACCGGTCCAAACTCGGAAAAAGGCGTATTTATATTTGAGCCTAAATGTTCAATCGTTACGAATTCGCGAACAGAGTCTTGTTGACTCATTGCCCAATCACAATCCTCTATCTCTTTGCGGGCGACTTCGGTGTAATAAGGATTGTCGAGTTCGTTTTCGGAGAGATACAATTGATAATTTTGCTTAGCTTCCTCGTACTTACCCTGCCTTTTCTGCATTTCAGCCAGCCAATAGGTGGTCAGAGGAAATTCTCCGTTTTTCTGCAGCTCAAAAACCTTCTTATAGTTTTCTTCAGCCACTTTGTAAGCATTGAATAAGCGGGCAGATTCGGCAGTTTTGTATAGTACTGCGATATCTTCTATGCCAAATTCCTGAACCGTCTTGTAATAGTGAAGGGCTGAGTAATAATCCTTTGATTCAAAAGCAGTTTCAGCGGCATCGAGAAAAGCTTGCCGGGTTTGGCCGAAGGCTTGCACAGCCATCAACATTAGGAACCCAATTAATATTTTTTTCATCTTCATCATGCGGCAGCTTCGTCTTTTAGAATATCGGACATGTCTTAAAAACTCCAAGAGCTTTTACTTTCTCAATGCGGTACGAAACCCAAATCTCTGGACCACCTCTCTGGTCGGTAGCTATATCAAAATCAGAAATATTGATATCATAACTCACCCCGGCAGAAAATGTCTTGTAATGCAGTTCTACTGTGGGTATAATGGCGTCTGTTATTTCATTAAATCGCAAATTGGCACCTGCCTGAAGCGCAAGTTCTTTGCCTCTGGTTTGATCCAGGTACAATTTAAATGCCAGTCCGGGCAGATATTCACGATAGGTCTTTTGAAATTGAACCGTGGCTCTCGCCAAAAAATCGACAGCGCCACCCAGTTTGATGGCACCGATACCGTAGAAGGCAAATCGGTTTGGCAGTCTGACTTTATTATTATCAAAAAAATCCTGTCTCGCCCGGTTCAGGTGATAAAGAGCGCCTCCGAAGTCGAGTTTGGTTCTACGATCATCTTTCTGCAAACGGAGGTTGGCTCCCACTGAGAAGTCGGCAAAGAAATCGGCGGTATTATCAAAACTTTCTCCGGTGGGTAGTCCCGGATCAAATTTATCACCGTCCCATTGATTGTCAAAGGTGAGATCTTCAGACTTGTAAGACCGGTTTGCAACTCCAAGCTGCACTCCCCCGGTCAAGAAGGTATTTTTTGCAAGTTCCCTGGAATAGGAAGCACCTAACTGAAGACCAGTCCAGGTGAGAGAAGAATAACCAGCATTATCGTAGTTGAAATTTACTCCAAAACCCCAGAAGTCATTGCCTTCTGCTTTTTTCGGATACATCTTGGCGTCATAAGTTCCCGAGAAGGTCAGGTAATCGGCAGGTATATTTGCCCATTGCCTCCGGTAATGACCCATAAATCTGGTGTCTCCGTTGAAAATGCCGGTCAGGGCAGGATTCAACAATTGCGGAGCATTGTAAAACTGCGCAAAGTGTATATCCTGTGCTCCCACATTCCAAACGAGGAATAGGCACACCACCAATGGGACTATCGTGTTCGGTAAAACTTTGTCCAAGGCGCTATTGTTTTGGTTATTATCACGGTATTGGCTGCAAAGATTATACCATATTAGTAATTTCTTTCAACCATTATTATTTGGTCTTCACTCTACCAAATACAGAGATAAAAGTAATTCATAATATCAGCTGCACAAAGAACTTTTTCTACTTTAACCTATATTCTTTATTATAAAGTATTAAGGGTTAAATACCATGATTTTACATATCTATTTTTAACATAATTATTAGTGGTATTTTGCAAATTTATATACATATTTTTTACATAT
>JAGQWZ010000077.1 GCA_020436835.1 Saprospiraceae bacterium
GTCGCTGATGGATTCAGTTGCCGTCACCAGATAGCGCATTTTACCGGTCGTAAGGCTTATTTCTGGACGGACGTGTTTGTTTATTAAATACACCGATTTTTTTTAAGCAACACGGCGAATTTAAATTCGCCGAAAACAATTCCCCAGACCTTACGACAGTAAATCATTTCAAATTCATAATTTCTTACCATAAAAACACCCGATACCCAAAATAGCCAGAGTAGGTGCAATAAGGATATTAAATAAAGATAATAGTTGCCAATGCCAATATTCACTGAAAGGTACCTGTAAGGTAGCCGACATGAAAATAGTGGTGGTGGTCCAGGGAATCAGGCTTTCGATCATCGTTCCGTAATCTTCAATGGATCGCGACAAAACTTTCCGGTTTATCCCAAACTCATCATATTTGAATTTAAAGGCATCACCTACTACGAAACTGGTGGCATACTGATTGGATGTCATGGCATTGGTCACTGCACTGGAAAAAAGAGAACTTAAAATGATTGTAGACCTTTTTCTGGCAAAAGAAAATAATCGATTCACAATCACCGGCATCGCCTGGATACAGTCGATAGCCCCGATAAAAATAAATACCATGATGGAAATAATCACCGGTTCATTTAGTTCGTATAGACCGCCCCGGTCAAAGAGCGATTGTACATTTTCAGGAATGATCACCACTCCTTCATACATCGTATGGGAAAACCCTTTATATACTGTCTGGATTACTTCGGTAAGAGAAAATGGTTGAAAAATCAAAGCCAGTATGACCCCAAGGATGGAAGCAATAACCAGAGTGGGTAAAGTTGCTTTTCTCTTTATTGACGCATATAATACAAATAGCGGAGGGACAAGAAGAAAAATATTGAAATTAAACATGGCATCGATCGCGACCAGGGTGTGATCAACTGCCTCAAACTGATGTTGTGCTGTATCAACCGGATAAATATATCCAAGGATAAAAAAAGTTGCCAGGGCAAGGAGCGCCGATGGAACGGTAGTAAATAACATGCTGTGAATATGTTCGTACAGCGGCACTTCAGTGGCCAGGGCGGCGATATTAGTAGTATCGGAAAGAGGGGATAATTTATCTCCAAAAAAGGCGCCTCCAATAATCGCTCCCGCGACAATCCCAAGGGGTGCCTGGACCGCGATAGCGACCCCGATAATGACTATGCCGATCGTGCCTACTGAACCCCAGGAGGTTCCGGTAAAGGACGAAAAAACAGCCGGTACGACGAACGACAAAACATACAGATAAGCAGGGTCGATAAATTTAATCCCATAGTACACCAGCATTGGAATTATCCCACTGATTATCCAGGTTCCGATTATTAGTCCAATCGCAAACAGGATTAGGATCATCGGTAAACCCCGGGCCAGTTTCGCTACGATGGAATCCTGAATTTCCTGCCAGGAATACCCTATCCTAACCAGGTGGATCACAGCGATCGTTGCGGCGGTAATAAAAATGATCTCTAATGGAATCGATTCCTCATGCAAAATCCGGGGACGGATGATCAGGCCATAAATAATCATAACCAGTAAACCGACCACGGGTACGGCAGCCTGACCTAAAGTGACAGCCCTATTTCCTGCACTAGACTTCTCCATAGAAAAGGTAAATATAGACATATGAAGGGAAGTCAAAAATCTTCATGCAAGCGCAAACAAAGACTTTCCCGTAAGATTCCTTAGTTTAGTTTCAAAAAGCAGAAATAACTTGAAATTCCTGATTCAAATTTTTATTGTCGTGGTTTTTCTTGCCGGATGCGGTAATGACCCGGACCAGACTCAAACCGTAAACGAGAGACCGAATATCATCTATATTTTAGCGGATGACCTGGGATATGGAGAACTGGGTTGCTACGGACAGGAACTTATTGAGACTCCTAATCTGGATGCCCTGGCCGCCGGTGGCATGCGATTTACTCAACACTACACGGGCGCACCGGTCTGTGCCCCGGCACGTTGCATCCTGATGACTGGTAAACATAGTGGGCATGCATTCGTGAGGGGAAATGATGAATGGGGTGAGCGAGGTGATGTCTGGAATTATCAGGCAATGTTCCAAGATTCTACCCTGGAAGGCCAGCGTCCCTTACCCGCCGAAGAAATTACTGTGGCGGAAATCCTGCAACAGCACCACTACCGGACTGGAATGGTCGGTAAGTGGGGCCTGGGAGCTCCCGACACCGAAGGTATCCCGAATGAACAAGGCTTCGATTTCTTCTACGGATATATCTGTCAAAGACAAGCGCATACCTACTATCCCATGCATTTATGGCATAATTCGAGAAGGGAATTCCTGGACAATCCGATGGTAGCTCCGCGCACCGGTCTCGAAGAAGGGGCCGATCCGGATGATTCAGCCAGTTATACAAAATTCCATTTAAAGTACTATGCTCCCCAACTCATGCATGAAGAAGCATTGGATTTTGTAGAAAGAAATCAGAACAGTCCTTTCTTTCTCTACTATGCCAGTCCTATTCCCCATGTACCGCTGCAGGCTCCCGGAAGATGGGTCGACCACTATCGTGAAAAATTCGGACCGGAGTCACCATATACCGGAGATAATGGATATTTCCCCTGTCAATACCCGCATGCTACTTATGCTGCCATGATCTCCTACCTGGATGAACAGGTTGGAGATTTGGTCGACAAACTAAAGTCTCTCGGCATTTATGATCAGACCCTAATTATTTTTTCAAGTGATAATGGCCCCACCTACGTTGGGGGAGCGGACACCCAATTTTTTGACAGCGCAAAGCCCTTTAAAACGGCGTATGGCTGGGGAAAGGGATTCGTGAACGAAGGAGGCATCCGGGTACCGATGATCGCCAGTTGGCCGGGAAAAATTGCCCCGAATACCCAATCAACATTGATTAGCTGCTTTGTTGATGTTATGCCTACTATTTGCGACATTTTAGAAATCGATCCACCTGCAAACACAGATGGAATCAGTTTTTTACCAACGCTTCTGGGAAAAGAAACCCAGGTCAAACATGAATACCTCTATTGGGAATTTCCGGAATATAACGGTCAGCAGGCGGTTCGTCTTAATAATTATAAGGGCATTCGCAAAAATATCCAAAAGGGGAATTTGGAAATAGAGTTATATGACTTAGCAAGTGACCCTCAGGAGTCAAATAATGTAGCTGCCAAGAATCCCGATATTATTGATAGAGTGAAAGAAATTATGAAACAGGAGCACACTGAGGCTACCACCAAACGTTTCAGAATGGCCGCATTAGGCGATAAAACTGAAAATCAATAAAGCCTTTTATCTTTTCAAAAACTCAAGATTTTCATTCCTAAGCATTTATTTTCTGGCAAGATCCTGGTGCTAACCGTCTCAGAGGCGCAGAATGCGGTGCTCTGTCGAGGCCCTGTAACGCAGTCATGATGAAAAAGGAAAAGCTAAACAGTGTAGTTATCTTTGCGAAGGAACACTAGAATATACTACATTTGTCCATCAATGGGATTCTGCTGCTCTTGAACCCAAGCCTGCTTCGAACTTATAATACTCAAATGAATGAAAAATCAACTGACTCTTTTTTTCCTGTGTCTTTTTAGTGTTTCTGTTTTCTCCCAAACGAACCTCTACGAAAATCCAGACTTCGACCGAATTGCGAAACGACATAAAATCATCGGCATCATACCCTTTAAGACCACAGTGACCCTGCGCCCTAAGCAAATGAAAGATATTACACCCGAACAACTGGATCGGATGGAAAAATCCGAGGGAGAGTCCATTCAAAGTGCTATGTATTCGTGGTTTCTTAAACGGGAAAAAAGAGGTGATCTGACCGTAAAAGTACAAAGTCCCACTACGACGAATGCTAAATTACTTAAGGCCGGACTGAACCAGGACAATTTTGCCGAACACACCCCGGAAGAGATAGCCAAAATAATGGAAGTTGACGCCGTCATTATGGGTACTTTTGAAACGAACAAACCCATGTCGGAAGGTGCATCTCTGGTACTGGGAGCAATATTTGGGGTATGGGGCAACACCAATAAGGCAGTGATCAATTTATCGATCCACAATGCTGCCGATGGAGAGCTCCTCGTCAACTACAACAAAGGGGTTTCCGGCTCTCTTGGTAGTTCTACTGAAGATCTTATCAACACGCTGATGCGTAAAGCTTCGCGGCGGATTGCCTATTCTAAGTAGCATAGCCTTACGCTTTACCCTGGCAGATGGTCAATCTTTAGCGTTGTAATTATCGAAGCGGTAAAATAGCACAATCATTCATTGCGATTTATTTCAATCTCTTACCGGTTTGGAGGGATACCATTTTCTGTATCTTCACAAGAAAGTGACATATTGCAGAATGAAAAATTATTTTCTTTTCTTCCTGATTATCTTCCTCCATATTTCTTGTCAGAAAGAAAAACCCAGCCCTCCCAATATCATATTCATCATGACCGACGATCATTCCTATCAAACACTTAGTGCTTATGATGATCGATTGATCACTACCCCTAATCTTGACCGGTTAGCTAATGAAGGGGCAATTTTTAAAAACAGTTTTGTATCCAATTCAATCTGTGCTCCCAGCCGGGCAGTGATGTTGACCGGAAAACATAGCCACATTAATGGGCATATAGATAACACCCTCACTTTTAATGGAGCACAGCCTACCTTTCCCAAGTACCTGCAGTCGGCCGGGTATCAGACTGCCCTGATCGGAAAATGGCACCTGAAATCACTACCTACCGGCTTTGATCACTATGAAGTTTTGAGAGGCCAGGGTGATTATTATAATACCCCATTTATTACCGGTAAGGATACGGTACCCTCCACCGGCTATGTAACGGATGTAATTACCGATAAGAGTATGAATTGGCTGGACCAAAGGGATACGAGCCGGCCGTTTTGTTTACTCGTCCACCATAAGGCGACCCACCGGGTATGGATGCCTCCTTTAAAATATCTTGATTCCCTGGAAAATCATGATTTTACCTATCCTGAGACGTTGTTCGACAACTATTTTGGAAGGGAAGCGGCAGCCGCCCAAAAAATGAGCATTGATAAAGACATGGATCTTGTTTATGATCTTAAAATGCTGGATGAAGCGGGAGAGATTCAGACAAAATACCGTGAGATGTACGAGCAGGGAAGAATAAAAAATTTAAATGCAGAGGAGCGAAAAATTTGGGATGCCCATTTCCGGCCCATTATTGAAGAATTTAAAAAGGCGAAGCTGGAAGGAGCGGATCTGGTAAAATGGAAATATCAGCGCTATATGCGTGATTACATCCGTTGTCTGATGTCCGTCGATGATAACGTAGGTAGACTTCTGGACTATTTGGATGAACAGAACCTAACCGAAAATACACTGGTGGTCTACACCTCCGATCAGGGATTTTATATGGGTGAGCACGGTTGGTTTGACAAACGTTTCATGTACGAGGAGTCGATGCGCACTCCCCTGCTGATGCGTTATCCTCCACTGGTCCAACCGGGCTCAGAAATAACCGAGTTAGTGCAGAATATCGATTATGCTCCCACTTTTCTGGATCTGGCCGGAGTGCAAATACCGGAAGATATGCAGGGATTGTCATTGGTCCCCCTTTTAGCCGGAGAAAACAAACTTCCCGGAAGAAACGCCCTCTATTACCATTATTATGAGTATCCCAATGAACATATGGTAAAGAGGCACTATGGCATTCGCACTGATCGCTATAAATTAATTCACTTCTATTACGACATTGACGATTGGGAATTCTATGATTTGCAGGAAGACCCTCAGGAACTACATAATCTGATTGATGAACCACCGTATCAGAGAATGATTGACAGCCTCAAAACCGAGCTGGAAAAACTGAAAATGTATTATAAAGATGATTCTGATGTCGTAGAGACTGATAAATAATTTAATATGCCTGTAATTAAATTAAAGCTTGGCATTGGGATCCTGTTTTTACTGCCTCTAAGTGTATTTGGATTTAATGATTTTTTTATTGAGGGGTATACGGATCATCTCAGTTATGTAACCGGGGAGAAAATCAAGTTTCATTTGTCATCTTCTGAAGAAATTTGCAGTGTTGAAATTCTAAGAATTGGCCTCCATGAAGATCTTGTTTGGAGCTCAGATAGTATTAACGTTGACCAATATGAAGTTCCCGAAAATGCTTCTTCTCATGGATGCAATTGGCCGGTAGCTTTTACTATCGAAATTCCTGCTCTCTGGAGAACCGGTTATTATGAAGTGCGATTAAGAATTTCCGATCAAGGTGAAAAATTTATCCAGCGCAATAAAAGAACGGCAGAGAGTACTGCATTTTTTATTATTCGAAATGAACAACCGGGCAAAGACACCAATATTCTTCTACAATTAGCTACGAATACCTACAATGCATACAATAATTGGGGAGGCTCCAGCCTCTATGGCTATCATGGAAGAGCTAATTTACAGGGGCACCGGGTCTCGTTTGAGCGACCGGTCAACTCACTGTTTTATCGCTGGGAATTTGATTTTGTCAAGTGGGCAGAAAAAGAAGGAATCAAGCTAGATTATGCTGTCAATTTAGATCTGGAGTTTCATCCGGAAATTATGGAGCATTATGATTTAGTACTGAGTGTCGGCCATGATGAATATTGGTCTGCGTCCATGCGCGATCATTTAGAATCATTTATTGCTAAAGGTGGTAATGTAGCCTTTTTGAGTGGAAATTCTGTCTGTTGGCAGGTTCGTACTGAAGAAAACGGCAAGGCGCTAACCTCCTGGAAACAATGGTATAATATGGATCCGGTTTTTCAGACTGGCAATTACGACACCCTTTCTACCCTATGGAGTCACCATCTGGTCGCTCGTCCGGAAAATCAACTGACAGGAGTTGGATTTTTGTTTGGAGGCTATCATAAAAGTCATGGTCAATTCATGGACGGCTCGGGTGCCTATACGGTACATCGCCCTGATAATTGGATCCTGGAAGGCACCGGATTAAATAAAGACGATCAATTTGGTGGTAAAAATACCATCGTTGGATATGAATGCGATGGATGTGAAATGACGTGGATTGATGGTCTTCCTGTGCCTACCCATCGCGATGGCACTCCTGAAAATTTTGTAATTGTAGCTACCGCACCAGCACGTTGGCATCCCGATGATGCGGAATGGTACGATGATTGGGAAAAAGGAAGGACAGGAGCTGCCGTGATTGGCACTTACACCAATGGAGGTACAGTGGTGACCGTTGGGAGTACCGATTGGGCCCATGGGTTGAAGGGGGATGATACCATCGTGGAAAGAATTACCAGGAATATTATCACCCGTTTAAGTCAACGATAAAAGGTCTAAACTAACCAGATAATTCATGAGACGAAATGGCAACATTATTGTTCCGGTTCGATAATTCTTACTCAGGGCAGTCCGATCGCTTTTTTAATTAATTCATTATTTAAACCTGAGAATAATCCCGGATTTTCCGTTTCCAGTTTCTGCATAGATGCCTGATCATCCATCTGGTAAGCTTCCAGGTATTGGCGGATCACACCTCTCCTTCCCCGCATTTCGGTGTCCGGTATTTTAAGATCCCGACCCTGGGATTTTGCCAGTTTGATATTAATTAAATCGTCGAGATCTGAGCCGGGTGTTCTGGTACTCAAATAATTTTGAATTTCTTTTTCCAGCGAACTGGCAATATCGCCTTTACCTTGTTTCCTATAAGTATATGCCAATAAATAATCTGGTAATCGGGTATCGGGATTGTAGGGCTTACCAACTCCCAGGTTTTCCGGCCATGCTTTGGCATTTTTCAATAAGGCTTCCGCTTCCCTTAATTGGCCCTTTTCAATAAACTCGATACCTGCCGCCACATTGGCTTGTTCCCAAAGCCGGTGGCCCAGGGAGGCGCCCTCAAACGGTAAAACCTGTACACCTTCCAATAGTTCTGAAGCGGCCAGATACTGATTATTCTGGATCAGAGCGTTTGCATACTGCATTTCAATAACATAGTTGTCCGGCATCCGGTCATACGCCTCTTTTGCTCCGGTCAGGTATTTGTCCTGCAGTTTCTGAGCATCATAGTAGCTCAATAAATCATCCCAGGCCCGCCAATTGGATTTATCGATCTGAAGTGCATGTTCGAGATCCAACATTCCATTCTCTCCCATATCCTGCCGCAAGGCAGCTCTCGCCTGGTACAGGGGAGCAAAGTGTATCTTCTCCTTAAATGAATTCAAGATCTCCAACGCTTTGTCTTTATGACCGAGGCCCCAGTAATTTAAAGCCAGGTAATATTTTATTTTCCAATCGTCATTCTGAGAAACAGCCCATTGCAACATTTTTAAAGTTTCAACCCGGTAGGGGAAAACCAGATCAGCAGGCTGTTCAGTCACCGCGGTTAAATATTTTGCTGTATCATCTGACAGATATGACCACCAAAGGTCCACTAAGGGGTGTTGGGGGGCCAGTTCCAGCACAGCCAGGGCATCCTCTTTACGTCCCAGATTAACATATTGGATGGCTAATTCAAGATAGGTCTGGTAGGCCAGTTCACTACGCTGGCTCTCAATAAATGCCTTTTTGTCTCCCTCCGATTGGCTGATCAGAAACTGCTCCATCTTGGCAAAGTGATTTAACGGGTCAATCGACCTGATCGCACTGATCTGCTGAACGGCGGCTATATTATTTTTGCTCAGACGTGAAGATATAGCGAGAACCATCCGGGCACCCATGTGAAATCTGTTGTAGTCCAGTGCCTGACGGGCATGCCGGGCTGCATTATCCAAATTATTATATCTAAGAAAGATCTCCGACATGGCTGCATTGGCATCTGCCCGGTACTGGAGTGATCTGGCCGCCCAGCCAAAACATTCCAGGGCATTGACTTTGTCATCCATGGCCTTATAAATCTTGCCGGCTACAAAATTTGCCTCCGGATGATACGTATCCCATTTCAGTGATTTCTTAACGGTCTGTAAGGCATCACTTAGATAGTTCCTTCGCAGTTTTAAATCAGCCAGGCCATTCAACGCCGCGATATAATGGGGATCTTTCTCCAGGCATTGCTGATAAAGCGCTTCGGCTTCGTCATAATTTCTAAACTCCATTTCCTCCGACGCTTGTAGATATAAAATACTGGCAGAAATTTCATTATCATCTAATTCTTCCCGGGCAGAAAAATCCCGGTCCAGGAAGTCCTCCCCCCTTTCAGAAGAATACCTCAAGTCCATCTCCGGTATTTCCACGTGATAACCACCAGCCGGTTTTTTCATGCTGATTTTCTTTACTTCCATCGGTATCAGGGATAGATCCATTTGCAGCAGGGGATCACCATCCTCCACAACTGTCAATGTGCCAGCGGCTCGTGCCAGTGCATTAATCCCTATTTCCAGACTATCTCCCACCTCATTTATATGTAAAATCCCTGAGGGTGATACTTCGGTCAGTCCCCCGATTTCTTTGACCGGAAACCATAATTCCCGCCAGAGATCCGATCTTCCCGGCTCAAAATCGGTCTGCGTAATCGGCGTATTAACTCTTCCTGGTGAGAATTGATTTAATAGTCTGCCCGCCTGAAATTCAATGTACTGACCATCCGTATCGGTGAGCAAATCTTCCCAGATTCCTCCCGAACGGGATAATGCCCAAAGCCAAAGTTTTTGCCCGGGCATCTCATCATAAGGGGCCCAATGCCCGAAACCAAAATTCTTATTGTGATAATAGCCCCCGAAGAAGTCATTATACTCACCGACGACGTGATATGATTTACTGGGACCAAAGTCATTTTCCTGATAACGACTAAGTTGTCGGCCTTCGGAGTCGACCGGCCAGGGGTGGGCATCACCCGGATGGCCGACATAGGCATTACCAGGACAGAAAAACTCCAGGTCGTCCGTCGCCGCAGCCGCTCCGGTCATCCAATTATAATAGGATTGGGTAAAGTGCGTGGGATTGTACCATAAAACCCTGGTTTCAAAGTAAGCTTTGTCCGGCGCCAGATATATTTCCACACGCCACTGGGTATGAGAAGGTAAGTCCACATTTCCCACCGTACAGCCGACACTGCCGTCTTCGTAGGTCCGGGTAGTGTAATCGACGGGCGTTGCTGTGGAAGGGTGGTGTCCGATAATGCCGAAATTAAATTCAATTCCTCCCGAAGTCCATGGTCCCCGCATAGAAATATTCCGGAACTTCATCACTTCATTTCGATAAATAAATTCCTCACCGGTTGATTTTTCAATAGCTCCCCACACTTTACCTCCTACCTCCGGTAAAATGTAAACTTCGATATAATCATTCTCTAACTTTACCACTTTCCATTCCTTCATTTGACCTTCATGCTTGTATCCCTCATATTTATAGTAAGGATAAATCTTTGGATTGGAGACGAGGATTGGTACCGGGTCCGGATCATCAAAACCATACGTCTTAAATTCCTGATTATACTCGCTGATAATTGCTTTATTCTGGGCAATAATCCCCTCGCTAAATTTCATTGCGACCACACTTAAAGCAGCCACCATACACCATCTTAATGCCGGTATTTTCATGCTTATATTTTTTTCTTCATTTCTGCTCTCAAGATAGGCATCTCCGGGCAACTATCGAAAGCCGCGACAATCTGATAATTAAGATTAGTTTTGCGGCTTTAATTCCAGACGCATATGCGAGCATCCCGGTGGGCAGTCGGCAGTATTTTTTTCACCAATGGTGTATTATACGCCACCTATGTTTCCCGGATTCCTGACATTCAACAACATTATATGCTGGATTACCGGGGAGTAGGCTTTGTCCTCCTGACGGGGGCGATAGGCTCCCTGGTTGCCATGCCTTTTACCGGTGGTCTCATCGCTCGCTGGGGAAGTAAGTGGGTTACTCTGCTGGCTTCATTTTCTTTCTGTCTTTCGGTAGCCCTGTTTATGTTGTCTCCGACGGCAGGCATTCTGGCATTTATTTTTTTCCTGAAAGGAGTGGTAGCCGGAATAACCGATGTAGCGATGAATGCACAGGCCGTGCTGGTGGAGAGAGCATTTCAAAGACCAATCATGGCTGCCTTTCATGGTCTTTTCAGTCTGGGAATGTTTGCCGGTGCCGGGGCAGGCACGTTTTTTATTTCCCTGGGAGTGGGCGTCTTCACTCACATGTGGATTATTGCCGCAGGTGGTTTCCTTTTCGTTATTTCTCTATCCCAATATCTGATCAGAGAGGATCTCAAAATTTCTCTGGAAAAAATCCGAAAGACCAAGTATTTCACTGTGCCTGCGCCTTCCCTTTTCGGTATTGGCATTATCGCATTTTGTGCCATGCTGGCCGAAGGTGCAATGGCAGACTGGAGTACCAATTTCATGCGTGAAGTGGTTGAGGCTTTGCCCTCTGTGGCTCCGGCCGGGCTGAGCGCATTTTCCCTGGCTATGCTGGTGGGACGTTTTTCCGGAGACCGGGCGCGCATTTTTTTTGGCGATCAAAAATTAATTAATATCTGTAGTCTGCTGGCCATTATCGGGGTTGGTATGATCATCTCCGGCTCACTTATTTTTATCGTGATTGCCGGGTTTTTTCTTGCCGGACTTGGTTTATCGGTCATTGTTCCGATTGCTTACAGCCGGGCAGGTAATACTCCCGATATTGATCCGGGTACGGGAATTAGCATGGTAACAACCATCGGATACTCCGGATTTATTGTCGGTCCTCCCACGATCGGTTACCTCGCAGATTGGAAAGGATTACAGATCGCTTATGGATTCGTTTTGATCCTATTGGTGTGCATGTATTTCGTAAACAGGCTGAAAACCAGTTAAATATCACCCATTAGGGTGAGAAATACCGTCCGGCAACTGCACACCTTAGCGAAAAAACATCATGCAATATATTTACCTGATTCTGTTTAGTATTTTATTTTCCTCAGATCATGGGCATGGACAAGCAGGCAAAAAGGATCCCGCGCTGAGTAAAATCGTGTATTCGCAGGCGAAGAAAGAAATTAATTATTACTA
>JAGQWZ010000078.1 GCA_020436835.1 Saprospiraceae bacterium
ACCGTGTGGGAGGTGAGCGCACTAAATTGGATAAGTTCTCGGAAAAATTATATGGAGCTTCGCTGGGTGGACCAATTGTCAAGGACAAAGTATTCTTCTTTGGAAATATGGAAATCCAGCGCGACGAGACTCCTTTTCCCTTTGATTTCGGGACTTATAGAGGAGATTCGGACGAATCCGGTTTGAATAATCTGAGGTCGTTTCTGCAGAATACCTATAATTATGATGCAGGGGACTACGGAAGTAAGGTGAGCAAGCTGGATGGTTTGAAATTGTTTGGAAAGCTCGATTTCAATTTGAGTGATCAACATAAGCTGACGATCCGTCATCAATATACCAAGGCAGAGCAAATCAGCCAGACTGCCAGCGGAAGTACCACGATCAACTTCGGAAATAATGGTATCTATTTCCCTTCAACTACCAATTCTTTTGCCGCTGAGTTAAACTCACGGTTCAGCAATACGATATCTAACAATTTGATCATCGGATACACTAGTGTACTGGATGACCGGGATCCGATTGGAGGCGATTTTCCCTGGGTGAGAATTCAGGACGGTGCCGGTGCCATTCAGTTTGGAAGCGAGGAATTTTCTACTGCCAACGAATTGGATCAGAAGATCTTCACCATCACTGACAATCTGAAGCTCTACAAAGGAGACCACACGATCACGCTGGGTACTCACAATGAGTTTTATGATATCTACAACACTTTCATTCCTCAGAATTATGGTTCTTATGACTATGCATCAGTAGATGATTTCCTCACCAATGCTGCACCAACCGACTACGACCGGTCGTATTCACTGGTGGATGGTATCACCGGTGACGGAACTGCCGCAGCTGCTGATTTCAAGGCCATTCAATTAGGCTTTTATGGTCAGGATGAGTGGTCGGTGAGTAATAAATTAACGCTGACCGCCGGATTGAGAATTGACATACCGATCATCACCTCTGATCCGGTCGTAGATCCGTCTTTCAACAGCCAAACCCTTCCATCGCTGCAGGCCCAATACGATATTGCCGATGACATTGAAGGTGGAAAGGCACCGGACGGTCAACTGTTGTTGTCTCCACGTCTGGGATTCAGCTATGATGTAAACCGGGATAATAAAACGGTAGTTAGAGGTGGACTGGGAATTTTCACCTCGAGGATACCTTTCGTCTGGCCCGGCGCTATGTTCAATAACAACGGATTAACCCTGGGATATGTAGGTGCGGCACCAGATGGTTTCAAAGCTGGCATTAACGAGCAGTATACCAATCCTGAATTTACCGTGCCTTCCGGTCAGGTGGACCTTTTCGTAAAGAATTTCAAATACCCGCAGGTTTTCCGGGCCAACCTTGCCTTGGATAAGACCCTGGACAGCGGTTGGAAGTTTACCGTCGAAGGTATTTACACCAAGACCCTGAACAATGTTGTCTATACGAATGTAAACTCCGATCCTACCATCGATTTTCGCTGGGCAGGCAAGGATTCAAGACCGGTTTACTCGAGAAGTAGTATCGATCCTGCCTACAGTGCGATCTATGTGGGAAGTAACACCAACGAAGGATATACCTATAACCTGTCGGGGATGTTGAGCAAAGAATGGCAGTCTGGTCTTAATTTCCTGCTGGCCTATACTTACGGAGATGCAGAGGCGGTTAATGAAGGAACATCCTCACAGAACTCATCTCAGTGGCGAGGTCAGGTGAGCATTGATGGCCGGAATAATCCGGTTTTGGGCCGGTCCGATTATAGTCTGGGCTCAAGACTTATCAGTGCTTTATCCTATAAATTGAAATGGGTTGACAGTGGAGCGTTCGCTACTACCTTCTCTTTATTTTATGAGGGACAGTCCGGAATACCTTTCTCCTATGTGATCGGTGCAAGAAATGGACAGAATCCTAACAATGAGACAGGCAGTACCAGCCGGAACCGCTCATTGCCTTATATACCTGCAGCTCAGGGTGATATTGTCCTGGTTGAGAAAAATGGACTATCACCTGCCCAGCAATGGGAGTTGCTCAATGCCTTTATTGAGGATGATGCTAACCTGAAGGACAGTCGTGGTGGCTATTCTGATAAGAATGGTTCCAGAGCTCCTTTTACCAGCCAGTGGGATTTTGCTATCCGTCAGGATCTTGGTTCAGTATTCGGAGCAAATCTTCACCGTATACAGTTATCAATCGACATCGAAAACTTTGCTAACCTGCTCAGTAAAAACCTGGGTACGGTTTACAATGTGGTGGGAGATTTCAACAACTCTGAATTGTACCAGTATGAAGGATTGGATGGTCAGACACCTACTTTTAGTTTTACCAACGATCTTTTAGGCAAAGAGAAATATGACATCAATAGCTTCAGCTCTCGCTGGAGAATGCGTTTCGGTATTCGATACATATTCAATTGATCGTCACAAAAGCCGATTAAAGGAAAGAAGCTGCTCCTTCCGGGGCAGCTTTTTTGTTATTTTATGGCATTATTGTATTCAAAGTGACGTTACAATTACCGAGATTCAGAGATTTTCACATATGAAAACAACGGGCAGAATTGGTATCACGCTCTCAGGAGGGGGTGCAAGGGGAATCGCTCACATCGGTGTACTTCAAGCGCTCGAAGACAGTCATATCTATCCTGATGTGATTTGCGGAACTTCAGCCGGAGCGATTATCGGTGTACTGTATGCCGCCGGTTTTAGTCCGGCTGAAATCAAGGTCATCAGTGAACAAAGCAACATCTATAAGCTATTCCGGCTGGTTTTGCCTAAAAGGGGATTGAGCAGCCAGGATTATATTCACAAGCAGCTGAAGCAGATGATCCCCGAGAATACTTTTGAATCACTGCAGAAGAAGTTTTATGTGGGAGTAACCAACCTGAATTCCGGCAAACATGAAATTTTTGACCATGGTCCCTTGCATGAATTAGTGATTGCTTCTTCAGCCATTCCCGGAGTATTTCAACCGATCGAAATCGACGGTCATTTTTATGTGGACGGGGGGGTGATGAACAATATGCCGGCGGATCCCATTCGCAGTCATTGTGATTTTTTAATTGCCAGTAATGTGGTGACTAAAGTCGAGAAATCGAATAACGAGTTGGCCGGATTGAAAAGCATTCTTGCCCGGGTCTTTGAGATCAGTTTATGGTATCGTTCACGGCTTAATTATGACGCATGTGACATGATTATAGAACCACTCGGCCTGCACAATTACCATATATTCAATTTTAGCAAGTCACACGAGATCTACGAGTTGGGTTATTATGCCGCCATGGACCAAATTGAGAGATTGCAGGGAGAATTAACCGCTGTCATGGATCAGGCCTAATGAAGGAAAGATCAATCTAAGAAAACAGCCATTTCCTCCACTCCCTTTAGATGGACGTCGATATTGTCCTTAAGGGTGGTTGCCAGTGACAGTCCAACATAGTCAACCTTAATCGGGAAAGACTTGTGGGTACGATCGATCAATACCGCGGCTTCAACTTTCTTGGGTAGGATTTCCAGAAGTGGCTTAAGGGCAAAGAAAATCGTTCTCCCGGTGTTGGCCACATCATCAATTATAATAATTGGCTTGTTCTTTAGTTCTTTTTCGGCCAGCTCGATCTGAATGGGTTCGGATAGCGGATCGGCGGGGTTCAGTGACAAATTGGTTAATACAAAGTGGGTTCCGGATATTTTTTGAAGCTCTTTCAGGAGCAGTTTGGCAAAATTCATCCCATTATTGTTGATGCCTGCCAGGATGATTTGCTTTTCATTGTAATTGTTTTCAATGATCTCAAAAGCCAAACGCCGTATTTTCTGTTTGATCTGCCTTTGGTTTAGTATTTTCATATTTTTCCGTACAATTATTCCTGGTAGTGCACCTCAGCAAGGCCGCTACTAATGGATTTGGAGACGTGGGCTAAGTTAGCCAATAATAAATTAGGTCGGTAAATGAGTGTCCAACAAATCTTTTTTCTGCTAGTTCTATTTGGGGTATCCATCTTGGGATTCAAACTCTATGGCCGGATCTATCGGAACATACGTTTGGCACGGAAATACCAAGGTGCTCCTGATCGCTCAAAACGTTGGCGAAATGTTCTGTTGGTCGCTTTTGGACAAAGGAAAATGTTCAAGAATCTCATACCGGCATTTCTCCACCTTTTTATCTATATCGCGTTTCTGTTTACACAGATTGAATTAATTGAGATCCTTATCGATGGAATTTTCGGAGTACACCGCTTTTTTGCCAGCTATCTCGGTTTGTTTTATACTTTGATAATTAATGTCATTGAGGTCCTTTCCCTCCTGGCATTGGTAGGGACCGTTATTTTCCTTTGGCGCCGGAATCTACTTCACGTATCGCGGTTTGAAAATCCGGAGATGACCGGATGGCCGAAGAGAGATGCAAACCTCATCTTACTGGGAGAGATCTTGTTGATTACCGGGATTTTTACCATGAACGGGGCAGATGCCTTGTTACAAAACATAGATCCGCAACACTATCCTGATACAGGAAATCTGGTTATCAGTGCCGGTCTTGGTCCTTTGTTATTCTCCGGATTTGATCAAAGCACTTTGGTGTTTCTTGAGCGAACGGGGTGGTGGTTGCATATTCTGGTCGTTTTTGGTTTCCTGCTTTATCTTCCTGTTTCAAAGCACCTCCACATCCTGTTGGCTTTCCCAAATACGTATTTTGCCCGGCAGCATTCGAACGGTAAGATGAATAATATGCCCGAAATCATGCAGGAGGTCAAGTCCATGCTGGGCATGGGAGATCCGGTAGAGTCTGCCACGGAAATACCGGAATTTGGGGTGAGCGATATCCGGGACCTTACCTGGAAAAATCTACTCGATGCCTATACATGCACCGAGTGCGGAAGATGCACTGCGGTCTGCCCGGCTAACCTCACAGGCAAAAAGTTATCACCACGAAAGATCATGATGGATGTGAGAGACCGGGTAGAGGAAGTGAGTGAAAAACTAAGATCAGCTGATCCGAAGTGGATTGACGAGACCAAAAAGGAAGGGCACCCGGATTTAAAGATTCACAACTTCAACGACGGGAAGTCGCTCTTTGAATATATCAGCAAAGAAGAATTACATGCATGCACTACCTGTAATGCATGTGTTGAGGCATGCCCTGTTCTGATTAATCCACTTGAGATTATTCTTGAGATGCGCCGGTATGAGATTCTCACTCAGGGTTCGGGCCCGCAGGATTGGCTACCTATGTTTACCAGTCTCGAAAATAGTGGAAGTGTCTGGCAGGTGAATACGGAGAGAGACGCCTGGATTGATCGTTAAATCTAAATTATGGACCACAACACCGTTCCGATACTAAGTGAAATGACAGAGCAAAGCCCGGAGATTCTTTTTTGGGTTGGTTGCGCCGGAAGTTTTGATCCGCGCGCTCAAAAGGTCACCCGGGCTTTTGTGAAGATCCTGAATGCCTGTCAGATTTCGTATGCCATTCTTGGAAAAGAGGAACAATGTACCGGGGATCCGGCCCGACGTGCCGGAAATGAATTTGTATTCCAGATGTTAGCTCTGCAAAACATACAAACCCTCAATAGCTACAACATCAAGAAGATTGTCACCACCTGCCCACATTGTTTTAATGTTATCAAAAATGATTACCCTGCGTTAGGAGGAAACTATGATGTAGTGCATCATTCGGAATTCTTGCAGGATCTGATCAATACCGGCAGACTGAAGTTTAACGGGGGACCTTTTAAAGGTAAAAGAATTACCTATCATGATTCTTGCTATCTTGGCCGGGCAAATGAAATCTATGAAGCTCCCAGAGAGGTGCTCCAACAGTTGGATGCTGATCTGGTGGAAATGCAGCGGAGCAGGCAAAATGGACTCTGTTGCGGTGCTGGTGGAGCCCAGATGTTTAAGGAAGATGAACCCGGAGACAAGAGAATTAACATGGAACGCACTGAGGAAGCGCTTCAGACGGGTTGTGAAATTGTAGCGGCAAACTGTCCTTTCTGTCTCACAATGCTGACAGACGGAATTACCGCGAAAAACAAAGAGGAGCAGGTGATGGTTTATGATATAACAGAATTGATTATTCAATCTATTGGAGATGAAAGTTGAAGTAGAAAAATTAGGTCCGGCGTCACGGATCTGGATTTATCAGAATTACCAGCGCATTGCTCCGGAGAAAATGGAAGCCTTAAAGAAAGATCTTGATGCTTTCGTATCGGAGTGGACTGCACACCAACAGCCATTACTTGCCACCAGTCAGATACTTCACGAACGTTTTATTATTTTGATGGTAGACGAAAGTTACAATGCGGCCAGCGGATGCTCCATTGATACCAGTGTGGGGTTTATTCGTCAAATAGAAGAAAAATACGATCTAAACCTCTTTGACCGTTTCACTTTTTCCTATCAAAAGGATGGCCAGGTATTTACAGTACCCAAAGATAAGTTTGCCGAACTGTACCAGTCAGGAGAAATCGATGAGAGCACACCGGTATTCGATACGTTGATCCGGACTAAAGGAGATTTAGAACAGGCCTGGATCAAACCGCTGGGAAAAAGTTGGCATAGGAGATTCCTCTAAAGTCAATCAGAGTCAAAATTTCAACCTCCTTCTACAGTGGTCGGAGATACTATACTATCGTAAGTACTCTTTTGTCAAAGGGATTTAAAGCGGTTCCGACTACATCTGCCTGTACCTCCAAGCGGTATTCGGACTTAACCGACTTTAGTGCTTTGGCAGTTTTCACTAGTCCCTTCAAAAGGAAATTCTTTGATTCAAGTTCGTCCATCCGTGATTTGATGATCTCAAACGGCAGTTCAAAGGCATAAACAATGGAATCTTCCGCCGGTACTTCGATCAGAACCGGAATTTCTTCTTCAGTCAGCACGTACTCATCCGTTAATTTCGCTTTTCGTCTTCCCCGGATGTACTTTTCAACCAGCTTAAAATGCAGTGATGTCACTGTTTGAGCGTTCATGGATGAAAGCCTTACTGACCCCGCAATATTTCCAGAGCTTTTCTTTATTTCCGCCGGGAGGAGGAGTTCGATTTTAACTCCTTCGATACCCAGCCAGGTTTTCACTCTTTTTAACATACAGAGGTTATTTTAACTACTTAAATTTGAATGCGGGCGATTTCGTTCCGGCTATTCGACAAAATCATCGACTTTCAGGACGATCAACTATTGCTCGTCTGTATTTTCGGCGTTTGCCTTATTCAGCAATTCAAGCATTTCTTCATCGCTTTTGCCCAGGTTATCCAAGAGGAACTGTGCATCATCGCTGAAATCTGATTCAGGGAATTTCTGGAGAAACTGTTCATATAAGGACTTTGCTTTCTCGTATTCTTTGAGATCTTCATCGCACATAAACGCATGTAAGAATAATGCTTTTGCTGCCAGATCAGGACTATCGTCCTGTGAGTATAGTTCCATGAAAATAGTCTCAGCGGTAGAAAAATCCCTGGCTGCCCTGGCAGTTTCACCCGCTTTCCACAGATAATCCATATGTTGTTCTCCGGAGGTTTTGGCCGCCATCTCCTTATATAGATCGAGCAGTTGATTGAGAATCTCCTCTGATGGTTCTTTGGCTAGTTGAGTCTCCAAACGGGCGATTTCTTCCTCCGTCCTGGCGGTAGAGCCCGAGCAAGCGACCATAAGCAGAATGCTGAGATATATCCAAAGTTTTTGCATTTTCACTATATTTTAAGGTGGCAGTCAAATTTATCCATATTTTGACGAAACTTTGCTTCGGAATCTAAAATATCAGTTCATGAAATTCTTCTTCTTATTCACGACGCTGTTTATCATGACCTTCAATCTGGAAGGTCAGATCAAGATTAATAGTCCGTACTCCCAAAAACAGAAAGATAAATCTTACATACCGGATACGGGAGAGGAAACCGATACACCGGTGCCAGGAGATGGATCAATGGATGAACAGAATATCGCTCAGATCGTCAATTCATTGTTTACGGCCATGCATCAAAGCGACGGAAACAAGATCAAATCTCTTTTTGCACCTGAAGGCCGCTTGATGAGTACAGATGAAGCCGGTAAAATCAACGTGATCACGGTCGATCAATTCTCGCAGATGATCAACCAGGCGGTAAAAGGATCTTTGGAAGAAAAAATCTCCGGCATGGAAATCAAGATCGACGACAATCTGGCGACAGTATGGGCTGAGTATGATTTTTTCTACAACAAAGCCCTGCAGCATTGTGGTGTGGATGCTTTTCAGCTCTTCAAGGGAACATCGGGATGGAAGATCATTCAGATCTCTGATACGAGGAGAAAGAATTGTGCCACGGAAGGCAAGGCCTCTACCATCAATAAAATCCTGGATGATTGGCATGCTGCTGCTGCTTCAGCAAATGCCCAGAAATATTTTGGGATGATCAGCGCAGATGGCGTTTATTTGGGAACGGATGCCACGGAAAACTGGGACAAGAATTCCTTTATGGCCTTTGCAAAACCCTATTTTGACAAAGGAGATGCCTGGAAATTCACTCCCAAAAACCGTCAGGTCTATTTTTCAGATGACAACAATATTGCCTGGTTTAATGAGCAGCTGGACACCTGGATGGGACCTTGCAGAGGATCAGGAGTATTGGAAAAGCAGGCCAATGGTGAATATAAGATCCGACAATACAATCTCTCGATCCTGGTACCCAATGACCTGGTTCAGGACTATCTTAAACTGTTACAGAAGTAAGCAGTCAAGACTTCCTACTTAGATTCAGCTCCAGGAGAAACTCCACTATGGCGTGGATTCACTGAAAAGTTGGATTCGCCTCTGGATCAGACACATTTTCGGATTTCGGAGAGCTTCAAACACCTTCGATACGAAAAGGTGATCACTAAGGATAGAGGAGATACTTCAGTCTTTTCTCAGCGAAGTTGACCAGGTCCGGCTGCCAGGTATTTCGTATTTCCTCTTCGCTTTTGCCGTTGATGATCTGTTCTCTGAGCGTGGTAGTGCCAGCCAACCGGTCAAACCATCCGTTGGCATTGAAGAACTTCTTTTTATCGGGAAATTGGGCATAAGCATCCAGAATAAATTTCAGTTGGATTTCTGAGGTGGCAAAGATATCCTCCACCGATAGTTTAGTCAGATCCAATCCCTTGCATTGTTTACCTTCCAACTTGGGTTTTGCTGCTCCAAACATAGGCTCGGGGACAAATGCATAATCGCCCTGAAGGTCTGGATGACCGATCACCTGAAATTGTGTATTGGTCCCTCTTCCAATACTGATAGGGGTGCCTTCGAAGAAACAGAGTGATGGATAGAGAAGGACTGACCGGAGGTTTGGTAAGTTGGGTGATGGGGCAACAGGCAGTTCATACATCGTTTGATGGTTGTAGTTTTTACACTTGATCACCTGTAATTCACATTGTAAGCCATCCGTGAGCCATTTCTCGCCATTTATCATTTGGGCATACTCCCCGATCGTCATACCATAAACGACAGGGACAGGATGCATTCCTACAAAAGACTGGAAACTGTCTTGCCGGACCGGACCATCCATATAGTGTCCATTTGGATTGGGCCGGTCAAGAACGATCAGGGGCTTCTGAAATTCTGCACAGGCTTCCATCACATAGTGCAGGGTTGAAATGTAGGTATAGAATCTTGCACCCACATCCTGAATGTCAAAAATCAGCAGATCCAGGTATTTGATATCACTTTCTGATGGCTTTCGCTTCTCTCCATAGAGAGACACGATGGGAATTCCTGTTTCAGGATCAGTTTCATCCCCAATATGGGCTCCGGCATCTGCTTTGCCCCTAAATCCATGTTCGGGTGAAAATATCCGCTGGATCTTAATATTCAGCTTCAAAAGACTGTCTACCAAATGCATCTCACCGATCCGGGAGGTATGATTGACTACCATGCCAATTTTCTTGTTTTCCACCAGAGGAAGGTAGTCACCGGTTTGCCAGGAACCCGGTTTTACGATCTCTGTCATGTTTTCCTCTTCATTATCAGCGACTTGTGTGTTGGGAGTTGGATTAGAACAGCTTGCCGAAAGAAGAGCTATTAGAAAAGTGATTAACAGAGTGTAATACATAACATTTTTTTTTAATTTCATCGCTGCATGACACGAAAATACGCCATAGTTGATATTGAGACCACCGGAGGGATGATCAGAAGAGATAAAATTATCGAAATTGCCATTGCTATCCATGATGGTAACCAGATAATTGAACAATTTGAAAGTCTGATTAATCCCGGCCGTTCAATTTCCAAACAAATTACGATGTTGACCGGCATTACCAATGAAATGTTGGTTGATGCCCCGAGGTTTTATGAAATAGCCCGGCGCATTGTAGAGATGACCGAGGGGTGTGTATTTGTCGCTCACAATGTCAGATTTGATTATACTTTTATCAAAAAGGCCTATCAGGATCTTGGCTATAACTATACCCGAAAACAGCTATGTACAGTGCGATTGAGCCGGATGCTAACCCCTGAACTGAGACGGCACGGACTCGATGCACTTTGTCATTTTTACAATATTTCTGTGCATCAGCGTCATCGTGCTATGGGTGACGTTCAGGCAACGGCTATGATCTTTGAAAAACTTCTGAACAAAGGGGCAGCTAACGCCGTAGATGAAATAATAAATTATGGTATCAAGGCATCCCGGCTTCCTGCTTCCATTTCTTTGGAACAACTGCATGACCTGCCGGAATCTTGCGGAGTTTATTACCTCTACAATGAGTTTGATGAAGTGATCTATGTGGGAAAATCGATCAATATAAAGAAGCGAATCATGCAACACTTCGGTGACAATACCGCGAAGGCAAATAAACTGGCACAGCGGGTGCATGATATCAGCTTTGAGCTCACCGGCAGCGAGTTGGTTGCCCTGCTATTGGAAGAACAGGAAA
>JAGQWZ010000079.1 GCA_020436835.1 Saprospiraceae bacterium
AAGGTCCGACAATTAGATGATCGTCATGCACCAGGTAAAAACCAGTCCAATAGAAGTAAGGTAAATGTGTTTTAAGCAAGCAATTGATCGTCGACATTTTCAAAACCAAATGGGTCTCGCCTTCCAACGTGGCATCGATCTCTACTCTGGCCTTTTCATAAGCAGCCCTTTTTTCGTCCCTCGACATATTAATACTTGGCCGTACGAAGTAAGGCATTTCAGCTGAAGTACTCATAGAATCAATCTATTAATCATACGAAGTAACGAAATGTGCGCCTTACAATGTTCCAAAAATGAAACTATTGCGTGACCGGTGTCTACAAAAATATAACTCAGCAGGAATATCACTCGACCAGCGAAAACATCGCTAGAGCCATCTTTTTGTCCTACTCGCATAATTATCATAGTAATCACCGACTTTTTGTGACAAGAAAGCCTCCTCGGAAATAATTTTTCGGTAGAGAACCAGGAGCATTGACAGAAGAAACAGAAGACTACCTAAATTCGGAGCGATCAGGAAAAAGCCAAAAAAAGCTATGATCAAACCCAAATAGATAGGATTTCTTGAATATTTAAAGAGCCCGTCCGTGATCAAACCTACTGCGGATCTATTCGCATCTGTACTGAGTCTCCAGGAACCTCTCATCTGCAGTTGGCCAATAAAAGAGGTCGCCAGACCTAATATGGCAATAATAAATCCAAAAGTTTGAAGCCAGGGAATGGCAAGTAAATGGAAAGGTATAAAATAAAGGTAGTTATTGTCAAGAAAAATAAAATTCAATGCAATTACGATCATTAATACCAATAACAAAATCAGGTTCCGGTTATTAGGTATCGACTTTATTTCTGCATTGAATCTATTTACCGCGTTTACTCTTGTTTGCTTATACAGGAGGTATGTTCTCAATCCTATGATTACTCCAAAATAGAGAAATAGAAATATCAGCATATATAGTTTAGCAGTGACCAGGATGTCTACATTTGCTCAATAAATAATTTTTCCTTAAACAGATAAAATGATTTTACCTATGTGTTTACTACTCTCCATCAAACGGTGAGCGTCGGCCGCATCTTTAAGGGGAAAGATTTTATAAATCACCGGTTTAAAAAGGCCCCGGATCAGGTGGGGCCAGACCTTTTCTTCAATTTCGCGGGTAAGTCCGGCTTTAAAAGATGTTTCCCGGTTTCGAAGGGTGCTGCCGGTAATGGTTAATCGTTTGCGCATCATCTGAAGGATATTAAGATCAACCCGGGGACCTTTCATTGCGTTTATATACACCAGCCTTCCATCGTCGTTGAGAATATTGATGTTTTTGCCAAAATAATCACCACCCACCATATCCAGGATTACATCCACACCTCTCTCGGCAAGTAAGCTTTCAAAGTCTTGTGTCCTGTAATTAATAAATGCGTCAGCTCCCAATTGGAGACAAGCTGCTCCTTTCTCATCAGTGCCCACCGTAACTACCACTTGAGCACCACTGATCTTCGCCAGCTGAATGGCCGTTATCCCAATCCCGCTGCTACCACCATGAACCAATAGTTTTTGACCGGGTTGGAGATGACCTCGCTGAAAGACATTGTGCCACACGGTGTATACCGTTTCCGGCAAGCCTGCCGCCCCGGTGAAATTTAGTGTATCCGGTATAGGCAGACATTGTTCTCCGCTTACCGATACATATTCTGCATATCCACCACCGGCAACGAGGGCGCAAATTTTATCTCCCGGTTTCCACCGGGATATCTGATCTCCCACCTCTTCGACAATTCCGGCAACCTCTAAACCGGGAATATCCGAAGGTGCCCCGGGAGGAGCCGGGTATTTTCCCATGCGCTGGATCACATCCGGGCGATTGACCCCAGCGGCCTTTACTCGGATCAACACTTCATCGGGACGATGATTTGGAACCGGCCGATCTTCAAGTTGCAATACCTCCGGATCCCCATATTCTTTTATTATCACTGCTTTCATCAGCATGGTATTTGATTGAAAAATATAAAAATCGAAGGAATTGATATCAGGTGAGTCGGTTCCAGGAGTGCCATGAGTGCCAGGTATACCAGTAAGGTCTGCTGAAGCCTTTGCAAGATCTGTCAGCCTTTGCCATTACACTTGTCGCGGCTCCTCCTTCCATCAATTCAACTTTCCACGCTTCCGCAGTCAACCAACGCCGGATACCGAACACCCGGCACTGGAGATCTGACACCGGGCCTTAAAAATGCCACCCCTACGGGGTTCACAAACCTTATATTCACAGGGCTACAAATATTTCACTCCTCCGGAGCTCATATGACAGCCTTGGATTCCCTTCCCCAGCTTCCTGATTACCTTCAATTCAACTTTCCACGCTTCCACAATTCAACCAACGCCGGAACACCGAACACCCGGCACCGGACATCGGACACCGGGTCCTAAAAATGCCACCCCTACGGGGTTCACAAACCTTACATTCACCTCCAAGCACTGACGACTGTGTCCTGTTTCTTGACAACTTATGAGGGCTTGCAACATAATTACCAATTCCTGCTACATATGTGAAAACTCGATGGAGGGTACTGTCAGTATCTTTACCCGGTCAATTATTCAATGGAATATTTAAAACGACCGGATATGGAAAATCAAGTTTCTAAACTTCAAAAAAATCTTTGGATCATTTGCCTGATATTGGCTCCCCTTCTCATAGCCTGTGCTCAGTTCTTTTGGCATAATGGCTTAGTGACAACTGTGGGTGGCGTGCTACAGGTACTATCATTCACGTGCTGGATCTTTGCCTTTCAGGGTATGTTTCAAGTACTTAAAGAGGATCTGCCCCGTTATGCAGTTATAGGCTTTGCCCTGGCTGTATATGCCTGTATTGGAGGCAATAATTTTGGAGTAGATGGAATATATGTCGAGGCGATGGGGATTACCAATCTGGATGCAGCTGGGTCAGTACTCGAGCAGATAGGCTTTCCAACCGCTATCTACCTGTTTATCCCCGGAGCCTTGTTTCCTCTGAGTATGATCATCCTGGGAATTCAGCTTTGGCGGTTTAGAAAAGTCAGCCCGGTTACCAGTCTGATATTTTGCATCGGAGCCTTGTGTTTCCCCCTTAGTCGTATTCCTCGCATTGACCTCTTGGCTCACCTGGATAATCTACTTCTCATTGTGGCACATCTTATGGTAGCCTGGGAGTTATATTTAAAAGATCAATTTTCCAGAGGTAATTCCGAGTTAAAGTCACAATAATGGTTCTCATTGAGTCAATTGCTTACTTTCCCAATTAGATTGGTTCCAGCTAAATCTCACAAAGGAATCTATTCAACGGCCATAACCATCTAAATTTGGAATAGCACAGAGTTTCCAATTTATGCATTGTTGATCTCTCCTGACAATTATGTATTTTTTCGCAATGAGGGAATATCAAATAGTGATTTATGGTTCTTATGGCTACACAGGTCAACTTATCGTTGAGGAATGTAAAAAGAACAGACTGGGAGTGTTGCTTTCGGGCAGAAACGAAGAAAAACTATCTGAACAATCCCAGAAAACCGGCTATCCATTCGAAACGGTAGAAATCCAGGATCAGCAGGCATTGGAAAAACTCTTAGAGAGAGGTTATTTAGTAATCCATTGTGGTGGACCGTTTATTCACACAGCTGAACAAATGCTCATCGCCTGTATGAATACCCAAACCCACTATACGGATATAACCGGAGAATATCAGGTATTTGAAAAATTGGCAGGATACGATGCGCAATCCCGGGAGAAGGGCATCCTGGTCATGCCGGGAATTGGCTTCGATGTTGTTCCATCCGATTGTTTGGCTTTATTTCTGAGAAACCAGATGGCTGATGCTACCCACTTAGAACTCGCTTTCGCAACAACTAAAGGAAGGATGTCCCGTGGCACGAACAAGACGATGACCGAAGGTTTGGGTTATGGGGGAAAAATCCGGCAAAATGGAACACTTATCACCACCAAAATGGGTGACGACGTTAAAGAGATCAATTTCGGTCCTTTTACCACTAAAGCCATGTGCATACCCTGGGGAGACATCAGTACTGCCTGGCGAAGTACGGGTATCGTTAACATCAAAGTCTATATGGCCGTTTCAGAGCGGATGATCAGAAGTGCTCAATGGAGCAATTGGTTAGGTTGGTTTTTTCGCCTGGGTTGGGTGAAAAATTACCTCTTAAAAAGAATTAACTCCCTGCCTGCCGGACCTGACAAAGAAACAAGAGATAAAAGCCGGTCCTATTTATGGGGTAAAGCCAGAAACCCATCAGGTTCCGAAATCGAAGCCCGGCTGGAAGCTCCGAATGGATACCTGCTTACGGCGAAGAGTGCCGTTTTAATCGCGAAAAAGATCCTGACGGACAAGGTTAAGCCTGGTTATTTCACCCCTGCACAATACTTTGGAGAAAACCTAATTCTCGAAGTCAAGGGTACCAGGTTTTTCTAAAAAGATGCTATTTGATCTGTAATCAGCCCGGTCGAATTCACATTAAAAAAATGTGTGGTCAAGTCTTCGGATCAATACCAGCCATTGCTCTTTCGGCAATGGCAGTGATGGTCAGACTAGGATTGACTCCGGGATTGGCAGAGATCATGGAACCATCTACGATGTACATATTTTTATACCCGAATACCCGGTTATTTTTATCTATTACTCCTTCTTTTTGCGTTTTACCCATTACTGCGCCACCCAAAATATGGGCTGTAGAAGGAATCCCCATCAGCGTTTCTCCTACAAAAGACAAAGCTGTTCCTTCAACCTCCTCTGCATACAAGGAAGTCAATTTTTGGGACTCGGGAATAAAAGGCGTAGGTGGCGTTTGCTCAACAGCAAGTCTGGAAGACATTTTTCCCAGGATATTTCGACGAAAAACCAATGTACTGTCAAGTGTTTGCATGAATAAAAGCACCACGGAATTTCTGGCCCATCCGCGCCTTAAAATCAATTTGACATAACGCAGAAGTGATTTGAAAAAACTCCTTAATGAGTTAATTATCCTGGGCAAGAATCGAGGTAATGCCGAATAGGGCACATGAACAAGCTTCCATGCATCGGATCCCTCTCCATATCTACATATTTCCAAATGACTATTTTCATCTGTATGCAAGATGCTTCCGATGGCCACGCCCCTGGAAAAATTAAGTTTTTTTCTATCCGAATATACACTGACCAGGGTTTCATTATTGGTCCGGATATCTTTTCCGAGCCGGTCCGACAAATTTGGCAAGGAAGATTCCTTGAGCTTCAATAATAATTTAATTGTTCCTAATACCCCTCCGGAAACAACAACCCCCCGGGTAGTAATTGTCTTTGTTTTCTTAAAAAAGTTAGTGCTGGTTTTAATCTTAATTTCATACCCACCTGATCCATCAATTTCTCTTAAAGGTTTCAGATCGATCACTTCCTGTTCTGCCAAAATCTCTGCTCCATTTTTTTGAGCTAAATACAGGTAATTTTTATCGAGCGAATTTTTTGAATTATTCGGGCAACCGGTCATGCAAGCACCACAAAAATTACATCCGGTCCTTTCCGGACCTTGCCCGTTGAAGTAGGGATCAGGTACTTTTACATTCGGACGACCGAAATAGACTCCCACCGAGGCAGGAGAAAAACCATTCTCCTTTCCCAGTCTTTTTGCTACTTGTTTAAGGGCCAGATCACCATCAAATAACCTGGGTGTCTTTGTAGCGCCTAGCATACGAAGGGCTATCGCATAATACGGCTCCAGTTCCTTCTCCCAGTTATCCAAACCGGCCCAGCTACCGGAATTAAAAAAATGCGACCGGGGAACCGGTAATGTGTTTGCATATACTAATGAGCCGCCACCGACCCCAACTCCCGATAGAATGGAGATATGACGAAAAAAAGAAATCCTCATAATCCCAAAACACCGGAGCAGGGGTATCCATAACCAGCGCTTAAAATTCCAGTTGGTTTTGGGAAAGTCCCCGGCATGGTACCATTTACCTTTTTCAATGACTAAAACCCTGTATCCTTTTTCGGAAAGCCTCAAAGCACTAACTGAGCCTCCAAAGCCGCTACCGATAATGACGTAATCAAACTCCATGATAGTGGTCAATAAAATCTATTTCGTTTCCATGTGAACAGGCTGGGTGTAGTGTCCTGTAACAATACTATATTTATATGAAATGGCTGGTCAGATATCAAGTTATAAAAAAGAGAATATCAAATCTATAGATATGTTACACAAAATCTCTGTGGTATTTTCACTTCTATTGATGTTATTAGGTGTGATTTTCTCCGGTTGTTTCAGAGGAGGCAATCCAGAATTAACCTCTAAAAATCCTCTTGAGACGGCAAATCCCGCTGAATACGGATTGGACGAACAGGAAATACAAACGATTGAGTCACATATCCTTTCCGCCATTGATTCATCCTTCATTTCCGGTGCCGTTGCGTTGGTGGCCAAAAATGACAAGATAATCTACCATAAGGCCTTTGGTCATAGTGACCGCAACAAGACGCACCCGATGTCAACAAATCATATTTTCCGTATGGCATCGATGACAAAACCGATCACTTCCACGGCGATTATGCAATTGGTTGAGAAAGGAAAAATCAACCTGGAAGATCCGGTTTCAAAATATATTCCTGAATTAGCGGATCTGAAAGTACTGGCAAGCTGGCAGGCATCGGATTCTTCATTCACCACGGAGGACCTGCACCAGGAAGTCACGATCCATCACCTTCTGACTCATACTTCCGGAATTCCCTATGCTGCCTTCCATCCGGTGGCACGAATTCTCTATCCGCAATTTGGATTTAATGAGGCCTGGACAAAAGATACCATAACGTTGGCAGGTAATATTCCAAAATTAGCTAAGGCTCCTCTGATGCATCAACCCGGTGAAAAATGGACCTATGGAACCGGAATCGACGTACTGGGTTATGTTGTGGAAATCGTATCCGGGCTTCCTTTGGATGAATATCTGGATAAAAATATTTTCTCTCCCCTCGGCATGGATGACATGGCCTTCTATCTGGATCAGCATAAAGCAGACCGGCTGGTAGAAGTTTGGTTTACTCCTGATCTTGATGAAAATACCCGGCAAAGTATGCTTACAGACTACCCCGTCTCCGGAGCAAAAACCTACTTTGCCGGCGGAGCGGGTCTGGTGGGCACTTCCCTTGATTATCTAAAATTTGCCAGTGCCTTATTAAATGGTGGCAGCCTGGGAAAAGAGAGAATCCTGGAGGCTTCCACTGTTGATATGATGTTCCATAATCAAATTGACACCCTGCGACTAAGTAAGGGAGAAGGTTTCGGTTATGGTGGATCAGTGCGAGTTGAAGAGGATGAATATGGCAGAAACCCCGGTCACTTGCATATTCCGGTGAAGTTGACCCACCCATTCCGGGCGAAGTTGACCCACCCTTGGTCGATGGAATAATGGCTAAATTTAGTGATTTGATTTTTTATTTTTCCTCATGGATTTTCCTTTTAACTCTATTCTGTGTGCTTTAGCAGTAAGGCGGTCTAAAATGGCATCTGCCAGGGTGGCATCTTGCAAAATATTCATACCATTTATTGACAGGTAGTTGTGAAGCGATAATCGTACTCTTTCTCTGATATCGATCTTCTAAAATTTGCAGGAGAGCCAGTCGTGTTTCTGCTTTTAACGGTTGTAGTCCAAAATCATCCAGGATCAGTAAGTGTACTTTTTCAATTCGGTTGAGTAATTTGATGAAGGTGCCATCTAATTTTGTCAGCATGATCATTTCAATAAATCGGTTCATATTAAGGTAAAGGGGCTTGTATCCTAACAAGCATGCCTGATGACCCAAAGCACAAGCCAAGAAGCTCTTACCACAGCCGGTAGCACCGGTAATCAAGATATTTTCTGCTCTTTTTATATACGTACAATCTGCAAATGAAGTTATTTGTTGTTTGGATAGATTTCGCTGGTCAGCATATTGTATTTCATCTAAAGTGGCCGAATATCTTAATTTACTGAGCCGCAGATAGATTTCGGTCTTTATCTGAGCTCGTGACATCACTTCTTTCTGAGTGAGTTCAGACAATAATTCATGAGCCCCAGGATGTTGATGGCTCGGCAGGTCCAAGATCGCTTGATAACCGGTGGCCATGCCCTGAAGCTTGAGTAATTTTAATTGTTCTAAAGTGGATTGTGGATTCATAAACGTTACATTTTATTTGATTAAAAAAAAGTGGATGAGCCACGCAGATTATCATGGCGTGGAGTCAGAAAATCATCCGAATGATCTTCAGCTCTTTTATCCATTCCGTGTTTTAAGATATTCTGGATAATAGAATAATTGACTTTAGGAATAGGCAGGACCATTTGACATGCATTTTCTACTCGATCTGGTCCGTATTTATTGGCTAGCCGTAAAATTCCTAAGCAACTATTGTAGGTTTGTTCAGGAAAGGACCGGGATTTCAAGATCCGTTGAATAGCAGATTTCGTTCCCGGACCGATTTGTTCGGCCTGTTTTTCAAAGTAATCCGCATTCCATCCTTTTGCTTCGTACATGGCTCTATGGTTGGGGGCCAAGTGCGATGGATCGGTTGTATAGGCATGACGACTGCGATTCCTTTTGTGGAAGGCGATGCGTTGGAGTTTATCATATACTTCTACCCATTCGCTCGTATAGACTATCCTGATCTGTTTGCCGACATACAGGTATGGTACGCTGTACTGATGCATGTCCTCCCCCAAGATGACATGATAGTTCTTTTGCACCTTGGCACTCACCTGCCTTTTGACCACAAAGGATTGGGATGGCAGATCACTCAACCCTTCTATTTCATGTGCTTTAAATAGGTCTTTTCGAGAATAACCTTTTCCTTTAAAAGGTCTGGAATTTAATGTTTCCAGTTCTTGTCTTATACCTGCATTTAATTCCTCCAGGGAATAAAAAATACGATGTCTTAATTTGGCATAGATTCTCTGATAAGCAATTTTTACTGCACCCTCCACGCTGGCTTTATCTTTGGGCTTACGCACTCGGGTAGCCATAAAAGTAGTGCCATAATGTACTGCCAATTGTTCACATAATTCCGTAAAAACCGGCTCATAGCGATTCGCTTTTTTTACAGCAGATTTTAAATTATCACATAAAATACATTGTGGAACTCCACCTAGATAATTCAGGTTATTAACTACTGCTTTGACAAAATCTGGTTGCCCTTGAGAATGGACGGCTTCACAATACATTAAATGACTGTAGGGCAATACGCCGACAAATACCTCGCACCTTATCACTTCTCCTGTTTCCCAATCCACATATTCCAGCTTACTACCCGCAAAATCAATCATTAACTTTTCAGCGGGCTTGTGCTGATGAATCGCACTGCTTTGTTTATGAGCAAGGTGGGTCTGCAAGTAATAACAGAACTGAGAATAGCTATATCCCTCCGGATACTCCGCTTTGTACTCCTCCCATAACAATTGCCGGGTCACTTTTGGATTTTCCAACTCCCTGACCCACTCCGGCAATTTATTCTGGATGAAGGCATATCTGGCTTCTCCTGGAGGAGGCTTTTCCTGCGGCCCACAACAAAGCTCTGACAATTCACTATCATTTAGTTTGAGTAACTCCTCCAAGGCCAATCCAAGCCCTTCTATTCTCCGTAGATATACCTTGATTGTATTGCGAGAAATACCAGTGATTTTGCTAATCTTCCTTTTTGATAAGCCCTTGATCTTACTTTGAATGATTTGTCGAATTTGGTTCATTTTTATAGTGCTTCCTGCCATCTCCAGAGTTTTATCTCTAAGAGATATCTTATTCCAAATTCAACCAAATAGGTGGGTCAATATCCGCCGGAATACCCGGGTCAATATGCGCCAGAATAGGGGGATCAATATGCTCCGGAATACCTGGGTCAGCTTACTCCGGAATCACTGGGTCAATATCCACCGGAATATCCAGTCACTGGGGATGGGATGGATTTTGGCAAACCAGATTCCGGATTGACCCTCAAAATGACTTAATTCTGATCCTGCTTACCAATGCCTTCACCACCCCAAAGTTTAATCAATTTCTTGGAGGTTATGATGGTTTGGTAGTCCAGTCTATTGAAAACTGATTTTCCTGATCAGCAAGTCAGGCTATTTGCACCTACAATACTTAGGAGATCGCACTACTGAATAAATCCTGTGCCTTTGACCAACAATCCAGGACGCTTCCGTGCATTACTTCAATCGCTCAAGCTTTCCCTTGCGCTTCACTATGTTTTTGTAATCCCACTGAATATCCCTCGATTTTTCGAGCCATCTCTTTATTTCGGACGCTTCAATCTCGCTGACGGAGGAGAAAAAAACGGAAGCGTCCCGAAATTTCTCCCCCCTTACATTTAATTGCTCTTCATTAAATTCGGCACCGCTCCAAAACATCAGGCGAATTCCTTTTTTTTGCTTGCTAGATCCCACAATGGGGTTCCCATCCAGAAACCAAACGGGATGAGCATGCCAGATTTTGCTATCTGCTTCGATAAGAACCCGATCGATTAACGTAGCGAGAAAATCACAAACCTGCTCATCTTCGGCAGATTGGTTTTTATTGTATTCCTGGATCTCTGATTTCATATAATAAAACTACTAACTATTCTAAAAAAAGTAATTATTCTGTTTCCAAACTCCTACATGGGAGTTACTCTAAAGATTTCCCCACTTGATATAGCTGCTTTCTTTCCGGCCACCTTCTGGATTCAAATCTTATCTTTCCATCTTGCCTATTAAACTATTTATTTTTCAACACCTGGTTTAATGCCACCATAAATCCATAGTGTCTTGCTTCATGGATATTATTATATTGAAATGATTCTTCCCACTTGGTGAATTGATAGGGTACCTCATCGTAAGTAGCTGAAAATGTTTTAAAACCCTTAAATACACCTTTGTGATAATCTTCAATGGTTTGTTCAGTGGTTTGTAGTAACAGGTTTTTCATTAATGCAAGTTC
>JAGQWZ010000080.1 GCA_020436835.1 Saprospiraceae bacterium
GAACTGTTCGTAGGTGTCAAATCCTCCCCACTTAAACTTGTTCATAATCCGGTCGTAGATTTTATCCGGATCGATATCACCGTTGCCATGGATGCCAAATTGTGATTTTTGTCCAGCTGATTGGATGGGTACAAAACGGAGTCCTAATCCTTCCAGCCTCATGTAGTCGCCCATACCCAGCAACTTACTGTCCCTGGTCGTCACACTGAAGTAGATCGGGCGATCATACATATTGTTTTGTAAGATGTCCAAAACTGCCAGTTCATCTTTGGTCAGGCTACCGCCGGTGATGTTCACCGGAATTTGACTTTCAATTCTATCTGCGTCGTCCGGTGATACCCACCCCGATTGAACTGCCCGGCTCTTATCGACATCAAAGAAAAACTTGTTGCTGGGGAGGTAACTCTGAAATTCCCGTCCCCCACTTCCCGGTAATGGATGATATTCGCCCATAAATTGCAAAGCGGATGCCATTGATCGTGGCCTGGTATCTCCATTGGGTGGGAAATAGAGTATGTTTCGATTATTACCCCGGTAGGCTTCTTCGGTGATTGAGAATTTGATGGCAGGTGAATCATTGACTTTCCTACGCATTTGATTGATGTACCAGTCAACAGCAATCAAACTCAAATTGACAACCCGTACGTCCGTTCTAATTCCCTCTACTTCCTGGGCGTACCATAAAGGGTAGGTATCATTATCCCCGTAAGTAAAGATGAGGGCATTAGGATCGCAGCTCTCAAGGAAATTGTTGGCATAGTCCCGTGCCCCGCTTAAATATCTGCGACTGTGGTCGTCAAAATTCTGAAAACCCATCAGAATTGGTGCAAGCAGTACTGCTGCGAGCGCTATCGGTGCCCGGGCATTACCCATAGGAAACCGCATCAGCAGTTTGTGCAAGGCCACTACCCCCATCCCGATCCAAATACAAAAGGTAAAAAATGAACCTACCAACACGTAATCCCGCTCCCGGGGTTCATTGGGAGGTTGATTGGAATAAATGATAATTCCAATTCCGGTGATCAGGAAAAGGGCTATCAATCCAATCGCATCTTTTTGCCGGTTTTTCCATTGGAAGTATAATCCCATTAGCCCAAATATAAAAGGCAACAGGAAGTAGTTATTGCGTGCCTTATCGTTCTTCATTGCATCCGGCAATTCGCTTTGATTGTAGAGCAGTATATCATCAACTCCCGGAATACCGGTTTCCCAGTTTCCTCTTTTAAGGTCCCAACTGAAGAAACCCTGCTCTCCATTCTGACGGCCGGCGAAATTCCACATAAAGTACCGCCAATACATCCATTTGATCTGGTATTTCCAGAAAAACGATAGGTTGTCAGCCATCGTCGGCTTACCTGAATTCTTATTGATCCACAATCGGTACAACTGCTTCCTCTGTTGGTCATTATGTCCCATACGCGGAAAAAGCATTTCGTCAGAAGCTTTGTATTCCGGTTGAATTTTGTAGTCTACCACCTCATAGCGGTCACCAACTCTTCCGTACTTGTCAGTCACTTTGGTACTTACCGCTCCGGCATCAAAATAAGGACCGCGAAGCAGCGCTCTTTCACCGTATTGTTCCCGGTTCAGGTAGGGTAGAAGTCGATGAGCATCTGTTGGTTCATTCATGTTGATGGGCGGTCCGGCATTGGCACGGATTACCACCACCCCAATAATTGAATAGCTAACCAATACCAGGGAAAGACCCACCATCAAATTCTGAACGGTATTGTTTTGTTGCCTGTGGGCATATCGGAAACCGGCATATAATACCCCACCAATGATGAGAAAGAGAGGTATTAATCCCGTATGAAATGGCAGACCAAAACCATTGACCATCAGTAATTCCAACTTGGCCCATAGATTGGGAATACCCGTGATAATCAGGATCTGAATGATACCCAATAAAATCACCCCTCCACCGGCTGCTGCCAACATTCCCCAGAAACTATGTTCCTTATATTTCTTAAAGTAGTAGAAGAGTCCAATGGCGGGAAATGTAAGGATACTCAACAAGTGCACCCCGATGCTCAGTCCGGCCGAATAAAAGGCAAAGATTAACCAACGGTCATTCTGTGGTTCATCCGGCAGCCAATACCATTTTACTGTTGACCAAAGGGTTAGCGCGGTAAAAAAAGTGGATAAGGCATATACTTCACCCTCTACTGCTGAAAACCAGATCGAGGAGGAAAATGCCGTGGCAAGTCCGGCGACAATACCGCTCCCGACAATGAGCAGCTTTTGATTGTCTGCAGGCTCCTGAGAGGAACGACCGTTTAATGCAAGATTGCTGAAAATCATCGTAGTCCAGGCCACAAACATCGCCGCCGCAGCCGAACTCATACCACTCATAAGGTTTACCGCAAAAGCGATACGGCTGGGATCGTTCGACAGGATATCAGCGACCCAGGCAAACAACCGGCCAATCATGAGAAACAACGGTGCACCGGGCGGGTGAACTACCTGCAATTTATAGGCTCCCAGGATAAATTCACCGCAGTCCCAAAGACTGCCAGTGCGCTCTGCCGAAAAGAAATAAACGATGAAGCTGATTAGAAAAACCAACCAACCTCCGGCGTTTGTGAGGTTTCGAAAGCTGTAATTCTTCATGTTGATCAGTTGAAATGACGGGCAAATTTAACAATTAATGGCACCGCGGCTCTTTACCCATCATTATTTTCTACAATATGTCTCGGTGCAGGTGATAAAACTATGCCAAACGTCCAAAACACCTAAGGTGGTGGAATCCGTTCTCACCGCCGAAACATATTGATTGCCAGGAAGTATCATGATACGAAGTAAGGCTTCAACCATAACCTTAAGCATTTTCAATTTAACTACCTATTTTCAAAATAATTGCCTGCTGTCTAAACATATCGTAATTTTCACCCCTGAAGAGTAGACGTTAATTATGACAAAAATACTTATCCTGCTGGTTGCAGCATACATGGTCTATCGCTTTTTCACCCGTACCCGGCAACTGGAAACTCCGGAAGATATTGAAGTCGGTGAAGATGTTTTTGTAGACTATGAAGAAGTGAAAGACGAATGAGCGACCTGGACATCGGCTCATTAATCTGCGAAAAGAATAATCAATTTATAGCCTTTAATAAGCCTTCCGGGATTGCTGTACAGTCCAACAATGCGGAAGACTTCCATCATTGGGCTAATGCTTACGCAAAGCGTAATCTTTTTTTGGTACACCGTATTGATCAGCCAGTGAGTGGACTCATTCTCATGGCGCGTAACAAAAAAGCAGCATCGCTCCTCGGGACTCAGTTCCGGGAGGGTTCAGTAGAAAGAACATACCATGCAATCGTAGACTCCAGACCGGAGTCTGATAATGGAGAACTGAGACATTTTCTCGTGTATGATAAAAAGTCCAACAAGGTAAAGATCGTCGATCAGACGGGGGATGGAGTCAAACAGAGCATATTATCCTATCGATATTTGGCAAGTAGTGATACCTACCATTTACTGGAAGTCAGAATACAATCGGGTCGTAAGCATCAGATTAGAGCTCAGCTGGCTGCGGTCGGCATGCATATCAAAGGAGATGTCAAATATGGGGCGAGAAGGGGCAACAGAGACAGGAGTATACATCTTCATGCCAGTAGTTTGACAATCGTACATCCGGTATCTAATGAAAAAATCACCCTGACGGCCCCGTGGCCGGACGAAGTACTTTGGAATTTCTTCAGATCAACAATTGAATGATCGTTTTGAGTGCCGGACTCTTTTAACCCGGCAAAAGTCTGACAACACAGCCTTCTCCTTCATCGATCCACAAGTATAAAGCCCCATCAGGCCCTTCCCTTACCCCTCGTATTCGCTGATTCCAATCCTCTAACAATCTTTCTTCACCGGTAATTTTCTCACCATCAATAGTAAGCCGGATGAGATGTTTACCGCGGAGGCAAGCGACAAACAAATTATCCCGCCATTCGGGAAAGAGTTTACCGGAGTAAAAACAAATCCCTGCCGGCGCGACCGCAGGATCCCAATAATATTGAGGTTGCTCCATACCCTCTTCCTGGGTCTTTCCCTCGTTTACTGGTTCCCGGCTGTATTCGAGTCCATAGGAGATCTGGGGCCAGCCGTAATTTTTACCCGGGTATACAATGTTTAGTTCATCACCAGCGCGAGGACCATGATCACTCAACCATAAAACCCCGGTTTCGGGATGAAAGGCCAATCCCTGCGGATCCCGAAAGCCGTACGCCCATACTTCCGGAAGAGCACCAGGTTCATCAAGAAATGGATTTCCGGGTGCACCGGCTCCCTCTCTGTCGATGCGGATTACCTTTCCAAAAGCCGAATTTAATTGCTGAGCCCGGGAACGTATTCGGGGTTCAAATCGCTCCCCCATCGTGGCCAGGAGATATCCCTCTTTATCAAACAGGAGCTTGGTGCCGTAATGCATCACGCTGCCAATGGCTGGGCCGGTCCGGTAAATTACTGCTACATCTTCCAGCTTTGTTTCGTCTCCGGAGAGGCGGGCCCGGGCAATCGCCGGCACATATCCTGTATCTCTCTTTTCGGAATAAGACCAGAAGATTTCCCGATTTTCACTGAAACCAGGACTGATGACGATATCCATCAATCCACCATCCTGTTGGTAATGGACCGGGAGTACGCCGGCAATGGTATCTCCGAGTTGACCTTCTTGCGTCAAAATGCGTATCCTCCCTGGTTTTTCAGTAATGATCATCCGGCCATCGGGTAAAAAATCCAGACCCCAGGGACGGTCAATACCGGTGGTTACAGTATCCAACTTAAAAGCGCTATTAGTATGAATCGCCTTAATGCGGGTCTGTCCGTCGAAAGCGGGCACTTGTCCTTCAGCTTCTTTTGGCAAGGCCTCCACACCGTTTACCGCTGACCCAGTCAGATCTTTTTTTTCTTCTTGTACTCTATTTTGACAGCAAAAGAGTATGGAAAGGCAACCCAATGCAAACAGATGCTTTAATACCATTTTATGAATTATCTTGGATAAGTAGATTTTTAGGAAGCCGGAAAATAAGAAATATGTCCAACTGTTGAATGGCTGATTTCCCAAAATCAAGATCCTGGATACCTAAAGGATTGAGAAGATGAATAAAAAACTTTATCTCCCGGTCATCTTCACTTTGGAGGCATTCCCGTCTTTCGGTAAATCAATGGTAACCGGAGATTCATTGTGCACTATATGGATCTCGATAGAGTTACTTTTCTCCTTCATTTGAATCTGGGACATGGGAAGGACATTCGCCGAAGGCACAATTAGCCAGGCAAAACATGCAGCCTGCGTAATCGTAGCGGAATATTGAGCAGTGGGATTGGGAACTTTCGCTCCATAGTCCGCACTATACCAGCCTTGTCTGGTAGGAGATTCCTGACCCCGGATGATTTCCGTTTGCCAGGATAAATCACCGGCGGGAATGATCTGTAAGTTGGGGCCGGTGGAGTTTTCGGTCAGCACCGAATTTTCTTTAATTACCACCGGGTGGTCGGGATGAAAATGCCAAAGTGCCTGTATCTCCCGGGGGCGATCGGTTTTCAATTGATCAAATACTACCCAGAACTTGTTCTTCAGATAGATTACGGAACGCCTATGGCGGATATTTCCCTCAACCTGTTCATAACCGTCATCAAATGATCCCCAGGAGTAGTCATAAGCAGGAGTGGCAGCAAAGTCCTTGCCTTCTTCTAAAGGGTGAGCGGCCATTATATTACTTGCTTTTTGACCATGACCGTCCACCAGTATGACGTTATGAGAATAAGAACTGCGGAAATATCCCCGCCAATTGACCGGGTCAAAACTGAAATAATCCTGGTGTGTAAATCGACCTGCATCGACCAAAAAGTCCTGTCCGAAAGCCGAGATTGACAGGTGCAATTTGTCCCGGTGTTGATGTCCGGTCCCATAGGGTCCGATATCAAGAAAAGCCCAGTGCGCTTCCTCATGCCAACCATTTCGCATAATATGAATACCTCCCCAGGGGAAGAGTCGGGTAGGGTCCTGATCTGGTTTTTCTCCTTCCAATCCATTTGTAGCCACCCAGATCCAGTCCGGTCGGTGGTATCTGGATGCGGCACTGATGACACGGGGTCTCAGGTCTTCCCGGTCGGAATCATTATTCATAGGTTGATGACCATCCGGACGCATGCAGTAAGCCAGATAATCATACATTTCTTCAAGGCGCTGGCGATAATTGGTAGACACCTCCTGGCCGGCTTTTTGAAAATTTTCCGCCAGAGATTCAAACCGGTTTAGAGCAACCCACTGGGTCTTGGTGGATATTTCAGTTTGCACGCCATCGGGATATACCTGTCGATTTATTTCATCGCTCATGACCGCAAGTGCATAGTTAGTCCACTCTTGGGCTGAGGTGAATTCCGGAAAAGCCAAACCGGCCAGTGCCAATCCATTCATTTCCATAGTAGTCCAGTTGTGCCTGGATTTATGATACTGTCGAAGATATTCCGCTTGGTCGGCGATACTGGCGAGTATCAACAATCGGGTGGCCTCGCTAAATGCCTGTTCATGCTGAAATGCGTAAAATAAAGCAGGCCAGGAAGCTCCGAGCCGGTTTCCTGCCTCCAGCGTTCTCCATTCCACTTCACCAATATCTCGCCAATCCACAGATTTGGTGGTGTCCAGTACTACATAAATTGAATCACCTTCCGGAGGAAGAGGATGTGTCAGAATCCAATCCTGGATAATCCGATCAAATTTCTCTATGTATTTTTGATCCTGATCGCGATGATGGAGGTAGTAGAGGCTGGGCAGGTATTTATGTCCATTCAGGGAATAACCAAATTCATCATCTCTGACGATACCGGTATAATTCCATTTCCAGCCCCCTGAGGCATCAGATGGAATTCGTTCACGCTTTCCAGCAAGTTCAAGGGTGTCCGCTAAAAGATCGTTACCGATTTTTTCAAAGTCAGACATCTCCGATAGTGTGCTAAGCACCCAACTCCGGTCAGTGTTCTGGTAGTGTTCTAATAAGATTTCACAGGCGGCAAGGGTATCACCGGAACTCAGAGCCTCACTGTAAGAGCCAGAGATCCTTCCCATATTCTTTACCAAGCCTCTGATCTTGTTTGGATATTGTTGCCAAACATCTTGAATGCCAGTCAGTGTATTTAGAGATTTTTCCTGAACATCTGATCCCGGATCACACGCCATTACACCAACGACCATCCATAAAACAAGTTTGACCTTCTCCATTACGCCTCAAAATAAGAAACCTCAAAATTATTTACCGGCCTTTTTGAGGGATATGCAGCGGAATTGAAATTGGAATGATCCTTGACTGTTGATTGTTATTGCACATTAAATTACATCTCAAATGAAATTCATACACACCAAGAAACCTACTCTTGTCCCGTTTTCCATATTGTTTATTGCACTGATCTCGCTTTCGTTTATATATCTAAAAAAAGACGATAGCATCGAAGAAGCTCTATTGATGGAGCGATATGAAAATGATACCACTGCATCAGCGGTTATAATCAGCGATGTAGGTCGATCTTTCTTTAATTTTGATCATCCGGCTTATGGTCTAGAATTGGTTTTCGAAAGAAAAATTATCGTAAAAATATTTGACAGCGATGGATATGGTTGGGCGGATTTCTATATTCCCTTATATATTGGTGAAAAGAATGAAGAAGATGTCGTCGACCTAAAGGGATTTACATATAATCTTCTTGATGGGAAAGTGGAAAAAACGAAGCTTTCGAAGGAGTCTATTTTCGAAGAGAAAACCACCGATGATTACAAGCAAGTAAAAGTGACGATGCCTGACGTGCGAGAGGGATCTGTATTTGAGATTTCATATGTCGTCAGTTCTCCTTTTGTTTTCAACCTGCAAAGCTGGACATTTCAAAAAAGCATTCCCGTTATCTATAGTGAATACCAGGCGGAAATTCCGGAATACCTGGAGTACAATAAAAATGTACGGGGTTATTTTCCCATCGCTGATCATCAAATAAAGGAAAGGATGTCTACCATTGGAGGAAAGCCATCGAGCAATGCTCAACATTTTACCAGAACAAATCAAAGTTCTGCTACCATCAATTTTGTGGAAAATGTAGAAACCTGGAAAACGTATGATATACCGGCATTCACGGATGAACCCTATATGACTGATGCGGATAATTTTAAAACAGCCGTCACCTTTGAACTGGCCTATACCAGATTTCCAAATGGAACAATTGAAAACTATACCACCACCTGGGAGGATATCAACCGGAAATTGATGGAACTGGATAAATTCGGAAAAGCATTGGACAGAACCGGATTCCTAAAATCAGTGATGCCGGTTGCACTCGGTTCTGCAGGTTCAGAGGATGAAAAAATTGCAAATATTTATAATTACATACATGCTAAGCTCAAATGGGATGGGAAAAACTCGCTCTTTACTTCCGGTAACTTAAAATCTGTGCATGAAGATGGGATTGGTAATAGTGCGGATATTAATCTGTTGCTGATCGCCATGCTCAGAGAGGCAGGAATTAAAACATTTCCCGTGGCACTGAGTACTCGTGATCACGGGATGATTTTTCCTACAAATCCCACCATTACCAGTTTTAATTATTTGGTAGCAGGTGTCATCAGAGATGATCAGTATTTATTAATTGACGCAACTGAACCCAATGCACCACTAGGTATTATTCCATACCGTTGCCTCAACGGGGTAGGACGGCTATTGGATAACCAGGGTGGACAATGGATTAATGTATCGAGCAAACCAGAGAAAGAAAAAACGATAGTAGAATATTCTTTCGACCTGGAGGAAGAAAGGATTTCGGGGACACACAATCATATTTATTGTGATCAGGCAGCCTATGGATTTCGTAACGAATATGCCAGTGAAGAGGGTTCCCGTACTTTTAAAGAGAATATGGAAAAAGTGGTCTCAGGATTGGGTATAAATTCAGTTGCATTTGAAAAAATGAAAGAACTGCAGGAAGATCCTTCATCTTTGTGTGAGTTGAATCTGGAGGACCACTTCACCAGTACGGGAGATGTCATTTATTTTAATCCGCTGTTTTTCGATGCTATGAAATCAAATCCCTTTAAGCTGGAAAAAAGGGATTATCCGGTGGATTATGGAGTGCCCTCGGATGACTTCTATTATGCGAAAATAAATTTGCCGGAAGACTATGCTGTGGAAAGCGTTCCGGAGGAGATTAGTATTATCCTTCCCGGCCGTGCTGCCGAATACGTTTATTCTGCAAAAGTAGTCGGTAATTTTATTTCGGTGCGTAGCCAGCTTAAAATAAATCAAACCGTTTTTACCGCCGATCATTATGCTGATTTGAAAAATTTCTATGATTTGATCGTAAAGAAACAAAGTGAGCAAATAGTGCTGAAGAAAGTATGATGCAGCACTTAGGTAAAATATTATTATTAGTGCTGACCATTTTCTGGTCATTTGCTGGCGCCCAGGATCCGGTAGCAATTATAAACGATTACCAGGTGGATTTTAGAGTAATCGATAGAACCCAGGCGATAGAGCGAGTAAAGAAGTCGATTACAATCTTCAAAAAGGACGGTGATAGCTTTGCTCAACCATATGTTTTTTATGATCAATTTATTAGGGTCAAATCATTTGAGTGTAAACAAACGGATACTGCAGGAAAAGACCTCAAGAAATTCAGGAATGGTGATGTCCTGGATGAGTCGATAACTCAGGCGGGTACGATCTATGATGATAACAGAATTAAATACTTTCCGTTGCAAAAGACGACCTATCCGTATGTTGTTACCTATGAGTACGAGGTGGAGTATAACGGACTCCTGCATTACCCCCGGTTTTACCCTCAACCGGATTTTAATGTGGAAGTGGAGCATAGTCAATTAACAGTTTCCGTACCTAAGGATCTTGATTTAAGATACAAATTGGTTGCAACTGATATTCAACCCTCCATCAGGGAATCAAGCGAAGTAATAAATTACTCATGGGAATTAAATCAGCTAAAGGCTGTAAATGAAGAATTGTTGAGCCCTCCTCCCGGAGAGATCCTTCCATCCATATATCTGGGTCCGAATGATTTTGAATATGACGGTTATCCGGGAAGCCTCCGGAGTTGGGAGACATTTGGTGACTGGCTATATAAATTGTTGCCGGCCAACTCCAGCCTGGACCCACGGGAAAAAGAGAAAATCAAATCTATAGCAGCTGGTTGCAAAAGCACGATCGACAAAGTATCGGCACTCTATGAATATATGCAGAAAAAAACCCGGTATGTTAGCATTCAATTAGGCATTGGTGGATTTCAACCAATGCCTCCGGACAAGGTTTCCGAATTAGGTTATGGGGACTGCAAAGCTTTGAGCAATTATATGCGAACCATCCTGGCCGCGGCTGATATTCCCGCCTATTACACCGTAATCGGTGCCGGAAGAACGAATACTTCTTTTTCATTTACCGATTTTCCCAATAGCTTTCAGGCTAATCATGTCATACTAACCGTACCAATAACAGAGGATACCGTTTTTCTCGAATGCACCAGTCAAAAGAATCCATGCGGCTACCTTGGTTCATTTACCGGGGGCAGAAATGCTTTGTTGGTATCAGAAGATGGAGGAAAAATGATTGAGACTACCAGGCTTAAAATAGAGGACTACCTGCATCACACAGTGGCAAGCTACGTGCTTCAGAATGACGGTTCTCTTGAGGGGAAGTATGAAAAAAACTATCATGGGGTTGCACATGAAGCAGTACAGGGTTATGATCAGAAGTCAGAGACAGATATGAGGAATGATTTTCTTGCCCAAATCAATCATCCTGGGCTTGACTTAAAATCAATAAATTACACAATCAAAGAAGACAAAAATCCCGATATAGAAGAAATTATTGGCTTCAACATTCCCGGCTACGCCCAAATGAGTGGCGACAGGATTTTTTTTAATCCAAATGTTTTTTCCCGTTGGAGCTTTCAATTAACCAAAAATGATTCCAGGAAACAACCGATTGATATCGGTGAACCAACCTATGAAGTCGACTCAGTTATTTTTAGCTTGCCGGATGGCTTTCTAGTAGAGGCAAACATTGACCCTGTACATCTGTCCAATGAATTTGGTGAATTTCGGGTTGCGGTTGAAAATGATCGCAATAAATTAATATTTATTCGCGAATTAAAACTTCACAAGGGTCGATATCCCAAGGAACGGTATGAAGAACTGCGGTACTTCTTTAAAGAAATAATAAAAACAGACAAGGCTCAGTTAGTGCTAGTGCAGAAGAAGACCTAGTAGATAAACCCATAAGTTGTTGTGGCAAAGTCGCCAGAATTTGTAAGAAGAATTAATGGGTTTATCTACTGGTACTAGTATTAGTACTAGTGCTGCGATTCAGATATCATTTTCTCTATGTGAGAAATTACTTTTCTCATACCTTTTTGAGGGCTAAAATCCATTAATTTTAAATCTTCCTCAACTACCCCTACATGTCCCGGTGGCATATAAAACAATTCGCCGGCATTCAGAATTTCCTCCCTGCCGTCATCATACTTCATTTTCAGCACACCTTTTATAATATAGCCCCAATGTGGTACCTGACAGCTATTGTTTTTAAGTCCCACAAGCAGGGGGCCCAAGTCAGAGCCAGCAGGCATTTCATTTACCGCGACAGTCATACCACCCCATCCTTCGATATGGTTTATCACCATATCTGAAGGGAAATCTTCCAGGGTAATATGGTAACCCTTGTGGTTGGCTTCACTGGCTAAAGTGCTTTTTTCTTGACCATAAACTGTACATATTGAAAAGATTGACAGTGGTAGAATTGATACAAAATAGATGAGAGACTTCATGTTGATTGTGAATTGATTTAATAATACCTCAAATCAAATCATAATCTATATTCTCTTACTTCGCTATTGTTGTCATTTATGGAAGAGAAGTGACATTTCATTTCATTATAGTGACATCAACCCCATGTTCCCTGGGGCGGACCAATTTTTGAAAACGAGGCACTTCAAAAATCTGTGTAAGAAATATATCCCGATCAAAGTCTAAATGATGGTACAGCTGTCCTTTTTCCAAGGCTCTTTGTAAAAGATCAATTGACGTTTCCTCTCGACCAAGCAAGGCATATACACGGGCCTTCAAATAATCGGGCTGATACGCTAATGGATTTCTCCTCCAGGGAATATACTCTTGCGTCAAGGTCTTCTCATAGATTTCCAGCGCTTTCTCATCATCACCTGTGGCTGCTTCAAGAAGGCTCATGTACACCCAATAGTCAACCTCATTTATCTGCTTAATTCTCTCAAGTTTTGTTCTGACAATGTCAAATTGTCCTGCCATAAAAAAAAGATCGATCTGGTCGAAATTGTATCCACTTTCCTCAGGACAATTAATCATCAAGTTCATGGATCTGTTGATGAAGTGATGCGCATCTTCATCTTGATTCATTAGAATGTATTCGTAAGCAGCATTTGCAAATAGATCTGCGATCTGTCTGGTATCTTCATGGTCATATTCGGCAATGAGTTTTTCGATGTTTTCTGCTCCCATTCCTAAGCGGATATTACAGTAGATCATCAGCTCCGGAATGGCAGGATTATAGAGTTGGGAAGGAATTTTTTCCAGATGTTCAATAGCTTCCTGGTATTCACCTAATGCCATCAAGGACTCCGAATAATTACGAACTTTGTATAAGTGCCAGAGTTGACCGACTTCACTTTCCACTTTATCCTCCATTTGTGACAAAATTTGCATTGCAAACCTGGGCATGAATTGTGACTTGGCCTCATGAGCCGCCATCATGTTGAAGTAATAATCCTTGGGATAGTCGTTCAACATCTCCAGGCATAACTCTAAGTCATCTGCATAGCGATGTTCGTGTCTTAGGTATAAATGTCTAAAAACATTCCTTTCATATGCCGTCATTCGTGGTAATGCCTCAATAATATTGAACAGGGAATCTCTCTCACCACCATGGTAGAACCAAATCCGATAAAGATGAGGCATTACGAAATCAGGTTCAGCGACTACCGCCTTCTCAAAATAATGTAAGGCAGCGGGTGAAATACTAAGACTTAATTCTTGCAATCCCTTCAAATAGTATTCATATGCATCGTAATTGGGTGGAGTCAGCTTTCCCGATCTGACTTCTTCGATACTCGTAATTAGACCCGCAATTTTCAGGCGCATCTCCTCCACTAAATTCATCACACTATCTCGTGCTCCATGTACCATTGGGAGGTGATAAATCGACTCCAAAGTTCTGGCATCCAGCAACTCAGCATCGAAGTAAATCTCATCATCACGAAGAAAATATTGACCCTGGATCATTAGTGCAGCATCTACTACTTCAGCGAAAGTGGGTCTGTCCTCAATATCGTCAGGTAGTATACCCACATAATGACTATATTGTCTGACCGTAAAAAAGGGTACAGTCTTCACATTCCCGAGATTATTAATTTGACTTGAGATCCAGCTACTAGCGATTTCGCCAACCACCTGCAATGATGTATCTCCGGTATTATTGACAAAAGGTATTACAGCCAGATGTTGATTATCAAGTTCGAACTTCACCTGGTCGGCAGCTCCTCTAGACAACCACAAGGCAATAAGTCCGAACAATGTAAAGAGTGTGAACATCGTCTTTCTGTGTAGGATCCTCTTTCTTTCAGGTCTCTGACTAAATCCTGGTTCAATAACGATCGATACTTTGGTCAACACTTCCTTTATTTCAGGGATCTGATAGAATTTTAGAATGGGTAAATCTGCAGATGGAAACAAAGTCTGATCCCGTATTATCTCACCAGGGGTGCACTGCCATTCTTCCTTAAAGCATGTATTGAAATAAGCAGGATTGTTGAATCCGGTCCTGTAAGCAACTTGTTGAACTGATTGACTCTCTGATTTTAAGTAAGAATAGGCCAGTAAAAGCCGAATGTACCGAATGAATTTTCCACTTGATAGCCCTGTTTGCTTCTTAAGCTTTCTATGTGTTTGTTCCCGGCTTAGATGCAGTGCTTTAGCCAGGTCATTAACCGAAAAATCGGATTCCTCCAGGTGAGCAATAATAATCTGGGCAGCCTTTTGTATAAATGCAATCTGGTAAGGACGACTTTGCATTCTACTAAAATACGATTCTTGACTTGTTCGCATGTGATCGTTGCAAACAGTTCTCCAAATAGATTCTGCCTGTTCTCCTTGTGATATTTAACTAAGGCAGCTTTGAATTTATATTAGGTGCTTGCAACTGGTACCTCGTCTCCAATATTGGAAAGCCCAATGCCCTCATAACCGTCAGGTTATAACAATATTTATCGCATAATTGTTCATCTGTCCAATCTTGACCTTCCTTCAAGATAATCACGCTCACTAAAATTCATATCGAGGCCTTTGGCCGTCCATTTTTAGAAGAATAAACAGGCCGAAAAATTCCTTCATCATTTGACTGGAATTTCTCAGTAGAACACATTATACCATGATTTATCATCGGTAAAATCCCTTAACTTATTATCCCCTATGGGTGGAGTAACTCCTTCAAACAGGCTTTGCTCTTTTGATATCCTACTACTTCTAAGCATATTATTAAAATATGAAATATATTCCATCAAAGCAAACATTTTAGGCATACTTTCGGAGTAGCCTCACTAGTAGATAAACCCACAAATTTCGGTGGATAATTGTAATATCTTTTTGCGATCTCCCATGGCGAAAATGCTCGCTGTAGCTGCGGCTACATCTGCGCTTTTCTTCTCGGATCTCATCAAAAATCTTATTAAATTATCTCACAGATACTTATAGGTTTATCTACTAGTATTCTGTTGCATAAATAACTACACAGATTAGCGTGTATTTTTCACCCTGACTACGTTACAGAGGCTCAACAGAGTACCGCTAAAGCTGGCGTTCTGTGCCTTGTCCGGGTGAAAAAATCCGGCCTCACTCTGTACACTTACCTATGTGACGAAACACTGGCGTGATAGATGAAATCAAGAAAAAAGAAACCGTTAAGCGCATTTAATTCAGGTATTCGTCCATGCTTCTCCAGTAAATGGGAGCGAGGTTTTTTTCCAGAAGTTTTTTATTTAAGTTTTCAGCGGTCAATTTAAATTCTGAGAATTTTTCCCTGACATCCATGAATTGTTTCTCCAGGTCCTGGGTCTTTTCGATTTGCTGCACCGATGGTTTGCCTGGATACCGACTGATACTGTAGTACAGGGTTGAAATTTCTTCTCTGAGCGCTTCACCTTCATCAACATAGAAATCACCTTCAAGAGAGACCAGGGATTCCTTATAATTTTTAACGGCCGATACAAAATCATTTAATTCCTGCTTAAGACCGGTCTCGTCTGTTTTGATTTCTGAGGCACTGGTCTGCATATCTTCCAGTGCAAAGTAGGTATATCCCAATTCGTTGGTCAGATCGTATAGTATTTTGAGTGTTTTTTGTTGCAGATCGCGATCAGCCCTCGAATGTATACTTTGCGCGTCAGGTGCGAGGGTGATTTCGTGGGTAAACACTTCCTTGCCTTTGGTGATTTTCACCTGATAGGTGCCTTCCAGTAGAGCAGGCGTAATCAGAGAACCGGCCAGCGCCATTCTGTTTTTAGTGGGTGCCGCTTTAGGTGGTGGAAGGCGTAAAGGTAATTCCACAATATTAATCCCTCCACTCTTCCCTGCCGGCAATTCTTTGATCAGATTCCCCTCCTCATCCAATACCTCCAGCGTCATTCTGCCGAAGGTGTGCCGTTTCTTCATGTAGTATGCGATCAATGCCGACTGACTTGGATTTTCCCCTACAAAATTGCCGGCCCCTCCAAAAGGTCTTCCAGTCTTCGGCAGTTTGATGACGGACGGAGGGAGTTCAAGAAAAGTGAGGGTGTTATCTACAATTCCCGGAGTGATTTTTCGCAGAGGGGTGATGTCATCAATGATATAGATTCCCCGGCCATGCGTAGCAATAACGAGGGCATGGTCACGGGCATGGATTGCCATCGCCCTGACCGAAACGCCCGGCAAATTATTATCGAATTGTTTCCAGGATTTACCGCCATCCAAACTGATAAATAATCCGAATTCGGTACCGAGAAAAAGTAAATCCGGATTAACCAAATCCTGGCGGATTACGTGGGCATAGCCATCAATTTCAGCATGACTAATTCGGTTCCAGGACTGTCCGTAGTCATCCGTCCGGTATACGTAGGTAGCTTTGTCCCCCTGTTTGTGTCCGTCAAAAGTCACAAAAGCTACATTTTCTTTGTGCGGACTGGCTTCGACATAACTACACCAGGTAAAAGGAGGAAGTCCGTTGATATTTGGGGTAACGTTCGACCAGTTTTCACCTCCATCCCGGGTCACCTGCAGAAATCCGTCATCCGTACCAACCCAGATGATTTGCTCATTGACCGGCGATTCGCTTATGGCATAGATCGTGGTATTGTTTTCAGCCGTACTGTTATCGATCGACAGACCTCCCGATTTGGCCTGCTGCTGTCTGCTGCTGTCATTTGACGTCAAATCCGGCGATATTCGTTGCCAGGAATCACCCCTGTTTTCAGATTTGAATAAGAATTGAGCACCAAAATAGAGCCGGTCCGGATTGTGGGTACTTAAGTGAATTGGTGCATTCCAGTTGAAGCGAAATTTAGGATCTCCCTGAACCGGCAAAGGTTTGATGTCCTTGGATTGACCATCCCTTTTGTCAAATCTCACGATATTTCCTCCCTGCGATTCCGAATAAATTACATTGGGATCGGTGGGATGCCGAAACGAATAAAATCCATCACCCCAATTTGAGAGCAGCCAGTCCGCATTGTCGATTCCTCCGGCCGCACTGGAGGGACCAAACCAGGATCCATTGTCCTGAAGACCGCCATACACATTAAAAGGGATGTCGTCATCTACACTGACATGATAAAATTGGGACAAAGGAAGATTCATAAACATTTCAAAACTATGCCCTCCGTCCAGGGAGCGGTATCCTCCGCCATCCGTTCCTATGATTACGTATTTAGATAGATTTTCCGGGACCCAAACCGCATGAATGTCCGAATGCACCCCACTCCCGACGGTGCGAAAAGCCTCGCCACCATTCTCAGAAATCGTCAGATCAAGACCGCACTTAAAGATTTTTTCGGAGTTGTTTGGGTCGACCGTGAGCCGGGAAAAGTAGAAGGGCCGAACGGTGTTTCCAAAATCACCGTTGACAAACTGAAAAGATTCCCCACCATCATTTGAACGATACAAGCCTTTTTTTGTCTTGTCATCACATTCCACCGTTAGATAGACAATGGATGGATCCGATGGGGCATATTCCACCGCCATTCTCCCTAATTGTCCTTCCGGCAGGCCGGTGCTGATCTTTTTCCAGTTTTTCCCACCATCATAAGTCTTATAAAGACCACTGCCCGGACCACCCGAGCGGAAGAAATCTGGGGATCTTCGATGATCCCAAAACGCTGCAATCAGAGTGTCCGGATGCAAGGGGTCGATGGTCAGGTCGGCACATCCCGTATTTTCATCCACGAATTTGATCAATTGCCAGGTGTTGCCAAAATCTTCGGTCTTGTAAACACCTCTTTCCGGATTCGCATTCCAAAGGTGACCTTGAGCGGCAACATAGATTGTGGCAGAGTTTGTTGGATGCACCAACACTTTTGCGATCCGTTCGGTCTGATCCAAACCAAGGTGTTCCCAGGTTTTACCCCCATTCCTGGTCCGGTATATACCATTTCCTACCGATACTGAATTACGAACCCAGGGTTCTCCTGTACCTACCCAAACGGTATCGGGATTGGACTGGTCTATACAAATATCCCCGATTGACTGAATGTGCTCATCGAAGACCGCGTCGAATGACGCACCGGCAGTTATGGTCTTCCATACGCCTCCGTTGGCCGCACCAACGTAAAAGATCTCCGGTGATTTGTCTACACCATCGATATCAGCAATTCGACCGCTCATCACGGCAGGGCCAATACTTCGTGCCCACAAATTACCAAAAGAGATGCTGATGGAGTCCTGAGCCTGGTTAGAAGAAGAAAGCAGAAGATAAAATAGGGTAGCTAAGAGGTAAGGTAAAGTCTTTTTGATCATAGGTGAAATTGAGCAATTGGATAATTACACTGAATTAAATGGAAATCAGGAGGGGAAGCTATGGTTAAACCAGTCAACCCCACCTGAGAATATAATTTTCATAAAGCCTGCAAAGGAATGCCGGACCTTCTGAGAAATCTAGTTTTTAATGGTGTCTTTCTTTTTTTTCTCCATTGATTTGGGTTGATCTTCCATCATGGTCTTCTTGGGTTTCATCTCTTTTTTCTCCGGATTTTCCTTTCCCATCTTTGTGGTGTCAATGCTCTCCTCAGTCTTCGGGAAAGCAAAAATTTCATTGTCAATTTTCGGATTCAATGCGATGGTATCCATGGTTGCCTGCATAAATGTCTGACCGTTGACTTTTTGCTCAATGGAGTGAGGCATCATCAGGTCTTCCACCTCCGCATAGTCACTTAGATATGTTTCTATGGTGGCACCCTTCATCGGTCCGGCATTTGCAAAACTTTTGATCATGATCGGTACAAAGTTTTCCTGATCAAAATAATAGATCTGTTCGTCGCCGCTTTTTTTAATAAGCTTCAATTGATAGGTCTGGGTTCCTTCGATCTCTGCATCATCGAGACGTTCGACTTTGTGTCCTTTGTCGGCATAGTCAAGCAGTTCATCCTCGAAAGTCTTTTTCGCAGCCTCTTTATTCATCTCGTCGTCTGCTTTGGTAGCCGTCGCGTTGCCCATAAAGGGGTTAATGCTCCAGGCGGTGGTTCCATCGTAAGATTCAACGATCTGCATACCTTGTACCTGCACTTCCAATTTTTCGTAGTTAGGTTTTTTGGAGTAGATGGTAATAGGAAATTCCATGCCTTGCATAGTGGAAGTTCCGGTCATCTTCATAGATTCCAGGGATTTCCAGGCATCTTTACCCCCGGTGTTTTCAAAATAGTTGTCGATGATCTCGTCAACAGATTGCGCCGATATAGATGCAGCGCTCAGAACAAATAATGTTAGAATAGCGAAAATGATCTTTTTCATACTTTAAGTTTAATGATGATGAAGCGAATGTGTTTCCGGTAAACATAACAGGAACAAATTTTGTTGAGTTTCCCGATTTTACCAAAAGTTGTATTAATCCGACTAATGGCCTGAATCTATCGAATTAAGAGCAGGGTGCGAGGTATTGAGCCTTGGTTGAGCATATCATATTATCGCCTACCAAACCATTGAGAATCAGGATAAACGTGGGAATGATGATCGCTCATAATATTGACGGTATTATATCAGGGCCGCCTGTGAAGATGCCCATTGCGCACCTCCCGGGATCGCTCAAAATAGCTATCGATCAATTCGATGTCAAATTCCTCAGCCATTTGGATAGCAGAAATATGCTCGTGCTCACTGGTAATCAGCACCGGACCTAAGCGACCCGGATCCGAGATGGTCACTTGATGCCCATACTTTTCCTTAAGCTGTCTCAGTTTTCCCCAATTATTATCCAGATGCGCCATGGCTTGGTCCAGGTTGACCCGCTGAACGACAAAGTCAAAATAATTTGTACTGCTTGCTACCACCTCCCCCAACGGATTTAAGATCTCGGAAGGAATCTCACGGAAGCCCATTGCACCTACGAAAAAAGAACGGCATTGATAGGCCCAGTAGCGTTGCATCAGACCACCATGATACATGGAGGAAAAGACCAGAATGTCCGGTTGCAGTTCTGCGTAGCGATCACATAATTCGGTAAAGTTCAGATCATAGCAGATGGTGCCGCCAACAGTCCCAAAGTCACATTGAAAGAGGGGAGTTTCTTTACCGGGCATGATACCACTTTCAATTTCACCGATCGTAGGAAAATTTTTATGATAGATCCCGGCGACCTCTCCCTTCCGGTCAAAAAACACAATTGAATTTCGCCAAATGCCATCTTCCTGCCACTTAGTGCCATATACCAGATAACACCGGTTCTTTTTTGCTACTTCGGCAAAAAAATGCCAAAGCTGATTTTTGCGGATCTGGTAATACTTGAATTGCTCTTCTGTGGTTAAACCACCGGGACGGTCACACGCTTCAGGTAGAACAATGAGATCCGGTTGATCAGGTAACACCTGCTGTAATTCTCCGGACCAGAAGTCTTTTACCTGATCCACCATTTGCTGATATCCCATTGAGGGATCCATTGTGGGTGGGCGGGTACCAATAGTAGCTATGGTCACATAGTTTGCACCTTCGAGATGTAGTGTAAATACTAAGACCAGGGTCAGGCAGGTTAGTAAGGTGCTTTGGTGTTTTTTCAAATAAAGAATCAGCATGGACAAATTTTATTTAAACCTACGTATTCAATAGTTGGCGCATCGATTCCGGTTCAGGGGTCATTTTTGTTTTTCTCAATTTAAGGGGTACCCATTTTCACACGATCTTCCGGATCAACTTTTTTTACATATTTCTCCATCCATTGATCCATTTCCCAAAGCATGTGAAGGATAGATTCCCGGGCACGGTAACCATGGCTCTCACCCGGCAGCATCACCAGTCGGGTAGTGGCTCCATGCCCTTTCAACGCACCATAGAACCGTTCGCTTTGCATCGGAAAAGTGCCTGAATTATTATCGGCCTCTCCATGGATTAATAAAATCGGTTCTTTGATTTTGTCCGCATGCATGAAGGGAGACATGGTATTATATATTTCCGGGGCCTCCCAGTAGGTGCGTTCTTCCGATTGAAAGCCAAACGGGGTCAAGGTACGATTGTAAGCTCCGCTGCGGGCAATACCTGCGGCAAAAAGATCGCTGTGGGCCAGCAGATTGGCGGTCATAAAGGCGCCGTAAGAGTGCCCCCCTACCCCAATCCGGCTTCGATCGGCGACACCCATATCCACTATCTTGTCGATTGCGGCTGCAGCACCGTCCACCAGTTGAGTGACGAAGGTTTCATTGGGTTCCTCCACCCCTTCTCCAATAATGGGCATCGCAAAATTATCGAAGACGGCATATCCCCGCATGACCCAGAACAGAGGCGAACCATATGAGATCCGGAGAAACTCATAGGGTGAATTTCTCACCTGACTGGCCGCATCAGCACTCTTGTATTCCCGGGGGTAGGCCCACATCAGCACCGGTAGAGGTCCATCTTTATCCCGTTCGTATCCGGGAGGCAGGTATAAGGTGCCGGTCAGATCAATCCCATCTTTGCGTTGATATCTGATCAGTTCTTTGCTCACATCTGCCATCATCTCATAAGGATTGGGAAATTCGGTAAGAGCCTGGAGTTGACCGGTTTTAATATTTCGCAGAAAATAATTGGGAGGCTCCTTTTCCGACTCCCTTCTGGTAATCACCATACCTTTTTCGGTATCTATCATCGATACCGGTATCTCATAATAGGGTGCCTCGGATCGCCATAAGCGTTCAATGGAGTTGTCCTCCGGATCAAAACGATCCACAAATGGACGGTTGCCATCGGGAGAGGCACCGATACCCGTTAAGTATAATCCACCATTTGGGTCCTGCAGGAGAATGCTTCTTCCGAAGTTGTTAACTGCCGTTTGAAAGTTGCCCGGGTCGGTGTAACGGTCTTCGTAGGAGCGATCGTAAAGAATCCGTTTGTCACCACTGGCATGATCGGGAGACCAGGCACTGATAATTTCCCGGCGGGTGCTCCACCAGAACTCATGACCAATGGCCAGATTTCCATCTCCCCAGGTGATTCCCCGGTAGCGAAGGGCAAACTGGACCGATGGCTGTGGGTCCCCTTCGAAGGGTGCTTTGAGCATGAACAGTTGATCCCGCACATCCACTTCATTTTTAGGGTCTCCACCGTCCTGAGCTTCTACCCAATAGATCGTAGCAGGTTGATCATTGCGCCAGGCAAACGAACGGGGACCTTCCGGTACAGCATTAAATCCCTTGGGAATTTTTTCAGCTGCCGGCAAATCAGCAATCTGGCGGATCTGCCTTCCCTCCTGATCAAATACGGTCACTTCCTGGGGGAAGCGGTAATAGGGTACGATGTAGGAAAATGGTTTTTTAATCCGTTCTACCAGGATAAAACTTCCATCCGGACTTAAACTGAAATCGGTGATAATACCTTCAATTGGCAGTGATGAGGACTCACCGGAGATAACCTCGACTTTGTTTAGACGACTGGTGGTATAGAAAGCGAAAAGAGCCTCGTCATAGGGGTTTTTCAGGAGATCCTGATAGGTGCGTACAGGAGCAGCACCTTCCTTATTTTCCTGAATGACGGGACCCTTGGGTACTTGCGGAGCCACGGGTGCACTTCCCCGGTCGGGCATCACTTGTTTGACGAGTAATTGCTGCCCTTTACCGACCCACTGATAGGGCAGTCCGGATATCGCATCATTAATACCTTCAGCCATCCTTCTTGCTTGTCCGGTACTGACAGCGATGACCCATAGTTCTATCCCATCGTTAGTGGTGTGTGTGCATCCGATGTTCTTACCGTCGGGAGACCAGCTGATATTCTCCAACCGGGGTTGAAGGGGCAGGCCACTGATTTCTATTTTCGTGTCATCATTTATACGGATGAGCGAGAGTCCACTATAGGACCGGGCCCGGCTGCTTCCATTGGTACGGGGATTTATCCGTAAACCACCGATACGGAGTTCTTCTTCTGCCACTTCCTCAATTGGAGGCAGGCTAGGTACTTCGATTAAAAGCAGTGTTTTTTTATCCGGGCTGAGACTTACCGCCGGAGTGTTTGGCGCATCGACCAGATCCACAATCGCCTGCGGAGGAGTCTGATAAGGAATATTTTGGGCGTAAGAACTCGTCATAACTGTTACGGCTAAGATGCAAATAACTAAAGAGATCCTTTTCATGATCAGTCTATGTAATGATTACAGACTTAAAGTTACGTAAAGGTTGCTAACAGTTCTGTATGAGGTGAAATTTGTAAGAGGAGAGAAGCTTTTGTCTGGTAAGCTATTTTCAGTTCTTTTATTTCTTTCTAAATATTTCCAAACGTTTTCGCATGCCAAGAAAGGGAATGAAGGTTTTAAAAATATCAACACTGGAGTATTTCAAACTTTTCATCCGCCAAATTGTAGAAAGGGGCACAATAACGGCAATATGGACCAAGAAAAACCGGATGATACTTGTTTCATCGGAAGCAAACAAAGGGATTAGAATCGGAGGTCCTATCAAAATTAAAAGATGTATCAATCGACTCATAATATTATTTCTTTCCGAATGTATTTAAATTTCCCGGGGATGAATCAGTATTATATGAGAACATAATGTACACATAATTTTCTTACAAAGATCCAGAAAAGGAGGCTGATGTGAATAACAAATCTCACTCTGCCAGTACTCCAGGGGTCATGAACCTTTGCATTGCCCCTACTGATATTAATTGTCCACTCCAATTAGTCTCTCTCTAGAGTGCTAGAAGAATTGAGGGAGATATATCATTCAATTGAGGTTAATTCGAAAGGTGTACTTGAGACTCCAAGTCCTCTGTCTCAGCCTTAAATTTAACGCCAGGATTTATAGAGATGTATTGCTAGGAAGACTAGACCTGAAACTAGGAATAGTACACTCAAATATTGCACAAAATCCCCGTCTAAGATATTAGGATGCAAAGCATCTAAAATTATTCCTATCATCTCGAACCCGCCGGCAATCATGAGGTTATTTTTAGATATAGATTTCATTTTAATCCTATGTAAGATGGAATGTTAGTTTAACAAAGAAAAAGAAGCAAAAAGAAAGTTATATATGATGATAATGGTTAATATCTTTTTTCTTTCTCTTTTGCTA
>JAGQWZ010000081.1 GCA_020436835.1 Saprospiraceae bacterium
TATATAAGGATAGATTCACGAAAGTACAAGGGCCATGCCCTTTAAATTCTCGATCACCTCTAACTAATTCAGGTTTTATTGTTATCCTTTTTGAGTCTAAGCTACGGTCTTCTTCCTCACAAATTCCATTAAAGATGCCAATGATCTGCATAACGCGGGCAAGGCCATTGTCCACGACGACTTGAAGCTTCTTACTATTTTTACCGATCACAATGCCGCTTGAACCCAAATTGGCTATTAATTTAAAAGGACTGGTTACCGTTAGATTACTCGTTACATCAGTTTTTGTCCCATCATGAGAGATATGGTACATTTTAAATCCTGTTTTATCTAAATTATAGCCGGTTATAGTGACCTTGTTTCTATCATTTGGAGCTAGTGCCATATCTATAGCATCTGGAGATATATCACAGATCATACCTTTAACTGCGGTGGGCACTTGCCCAAGAAATGAGGCCTTAATTTGTTCTAGTCCTTGGAATATCATGTCTCCCATGTATGAAATTTCGCATTTCACCTCAATACCCACATGGGAAACGGAACGTTGGATTAATTCATCGATATCTTGCTTCACTTCTTTTTCCAGATCTGGTATATCATTTTTTAAATCATTTAAAATCCTTTCCCAATTTTCAACATTTGCTATGATGTCAATCTGGGCTTCGGAAATAAATTGCTCTACGCTCTTCCTTTCATTTTCTACTATGCTGTTTAGAAGGTTTTCAATCCATTTGCCAATTTTACACCCCGTTAAGGAAAATAGAGCCACTACTAGAAGAAATGTGTTCATTTTCGAAATTAATGCCTTCATATACATATATTTAAATAATGTTAAAATAAACTAACGTTTCTTTTCGATTGAAGTGAATCGATGTTCCGATAACGTCCGATCCGCCGCCCGGTCCTGATCCGGAGTTGCCTGCATCTTCTGGGGTGTAGTTCCGATAATCGTATTATCCGTTCCTTCATCCACTACAATATCGGTCTCGCCGGCCGTGATGTAATTTTTAGAAGTGGCCGGTCGCAGCCAGATGGAGGCGAAGGAAGGCGTTAATTGCCTCATCCTGTTATTACTGATCCGGCAAAAGGAAGCGGCATTCAGATAAATGCCGGTATAGCCGGTACCGCTAAATGAATTCTGTACGACATTGGTGTGATCCAGGCCAAGTACCGCTACGCCGGTCACATCCGTATTCGTCATCTTGATGTGATTGCTGTAATAATTCAGCTTCATGGTAGCGGTGCCTCCTCTCAGTTTAACGAGATCCCGGAAGAAACCGGCGGTAGGGGAGCCGGCGATCTCGATGTTGTTTTCGCTGAACAGTAGTTGGCTGGGTGCTTGCGGGGGCCCAAAGATCCCGTGTTGCCAGTTAATAGCATCCAGTACGGGTTCGATAATGGTGTTATGGGTGATCTCCAGGCGGGAACCGGGGACGTCTGTCAATTCAATCCCCAGATAAACATTGGTGAAGAGATTACCGTGCTGCGGAGCACCACCCAGGGTATAATCCATGAAGCCCGCCGGACCCACAACCGCTCCGCTGTAGATATTATCAAAAACGCAGGATTGGATCTTATGCTTGCCGCTGGCACCATTCGGATGATTGATGGACGCTTCTATGTAACATCCGTTAATCACGTTCTTGCCGCCGGGGGCCGGGAAATTGCCCGCATCGCCCTGGAATTTGACGTGGTCGATAAAAGAAGAGATCCGCTCTCCGGTAATCAGTACCAGGCCACCCAAAGCGGTGTATACGTCGCCGAAAGCCGAAAAAGAAGCCGTGATGTTTTCCGGCATTCGAATGGTCATTTGGCTCAGATGTACCCCGCCTCCACTAAAGGAAAGCAAAAAAGCGTAGGGGTTTTCTTCGCTGGCATACTCCAGGAAATCCTGATCCATCGGAAAACTAATATCTCCGTAGGGTTCAATGATCGTCTTTTCCATACCGGCACCAACCAGATAGCCATCAAAACCAGTGACAAAAATAGGCTGGATGCGGAAAATACCGGGACGCAGGTAAATGAGTTCTCCCCGTTTGGCATTTTGCAGGGCTTCCCGCAGCCGCCCTGTGTCATCCCTGCCGGAAGGAGACAGATAAGTAACGCAACTTCCTTTGGAAAGGTGAAATCCCGCCACATCTTCGGGTACATCCGTATCCGCATCCGTTGGGACCGAGAAGCCGGTAAAGGCTTCGGGTTCACAACCAAATAATAATAAGAGCATACCCAAAAACCAGGGTAAAGGGTTCAGATGAAAGGTTTTCATATTCGTTGAGATTTAGAGCTGATAAATTTTTAATACGTTGCTAATATGCAGGTGAGCAGGCCGGAGATGCTGGTACTTTTTCGAAAATGGCTGGTACTTTTGTTGTATAGGAGCAAATATTGAAGCAATTGAGGGATTTCTCCGGGCCGGATGATGGATATCAATA
>JAGQWZ010000082.1 GCA_020436835.1 Saprospiraceae bacterium
TAAACGGCTTCCACCTCGAGAGAAGAAGCTAGGAATACTGAAGTTTTTGCGCCTTGATCCGGTGACTTAAAGAAGGGAATAAGCAGGCGATAGAACCATTTGAAAAAGGCAGAAAATCCATCCGCTTTCAAGACTGAACCCGTATTCACAGCACCCGGATGAAGTGTATTTACGGTAACAGGGGTTCCTTCCAACATCCGGGCCAGCTTGTACGTGAAAAGCACGTTGGCCAGTTTAGACTGGTTGTTGGCGATGGCCATGGAGTAATGTTTTGCCAGATGGATGTCATCAAAATGGATGTAGCCCTTGCTGTGATAGGCTCCACTTACGTCGATGATCCTGCTGGCCCCATTCTTTTTCAGCACATCCAGTAGTAGTGTGGTCAGTAAAAAACGGGACAGATAGTTGACCACCCAGGTCCGTTCCAATCCGTCTCCGGTTACTAATCTGGTATTACTGAAAGTGCCGGCATTATTGATCAGAACATTAAGCTTCGGAAAGTCCGTTCGGATCTTTTCCGCAAGCGCCTTGACCTGGGATAATTCTGATAAGTCAGCCCTAACAAATGCTACCTGCTCATTACGGGTCATTGCTTTGATCTCCCTGACCGTGGCTTTACATCGATCTTCACTTCTACCATGAATGACTACATTCCACCCCAGGCCGGCCAGTTTGATGGCGGTTGCTTTGCCGATACCCGATGTCGAACCGGTGATCAGTGCTGTATTGTTCATATTGTAGGGAGCTTTACGATATGCTCAAAAATATGGAAAAGTATAAAGCTCTTCACGGGCATCCTGCGGATAGGAGTATGAAAATCTGAATTGAATTCGATTTCTAAAAATACATAGATCCGTTGTTGGTTTTGCGTGGTAGTCTATATATAAATACCGGATCGTTTTTTGTTGAGCAGCCAGATGAAGTTAACAATTCGCTTGTAGACTTGTCTCAGTAGTCAATTTTCTCTACATTAGTAAGAACTTCCTAAACGCAATTATTCAAATAGTAAAAAATGAAAAAAATCGCTCTCTTTCTACTGGTAATCCTATTTTGTTCGGCCTTTTATTATCTGCCGAAACACTATTTCTCATCCCAACCCGAATGCCATGCGCTTATGGTAAACGGTGATGAGCTCTCAGCGAATAATCAGCAGCAATTCAGAGACCTGATCCGCAATCAGGCCCCGAAGAAATATCGGTATTTTTTCCAGACCTTTCTCGAAGAAGGAGATCAACACTATATGATCACTAATTTCAGGAGTGAGGATGCCTGTTTTGATGTAAAAGTATTAGTGGACAAATGGGATAAACTGGAAAACATGCGACGTACCAACGGAAAATCCTATCCGGAAGAACTATATGATCTGGAGTGGGAGATCAAAAGCGTAAACGGTCGGGAAGAGGTAGTGTACGTCAATATGCACAAGGTCATCGATTGATACCAGCCTTTACCTTACAGCTTGCGTTGGATGCTGCACGGATTCCCAAAGGCAAATACATTGTCGGGAAGATCTTTGGTGACTATACTGCCGGCACCA
>JAGQWZ010000083.1 GCA_020436835.1 Saprospiraceae bacterium
ATCTTGTATGCTCTCTCCCAGTGTCGATCTTCTGCTTTCGCCGAGCCACTTTCGTGAATGGTAGGCCCACTCAATTCATCATTCCCACTTAAAGACAAGGAAATGTATTCAATGGGAGTAGCCGCACTTGCTTCCGCAAGCTGATGTATCTTCTCAATATCTTGCTCAATGTTGCCGGCAAAGCGATCGATACAAGCTCTGGAAGTCCAATGTAAACCCCAAACATTGAGGGATGACTCCGGTATCAAATCCATTACTATTTTCCATTGTTCAGAACCGGGATCTACCGTGACAATTTCAAATCCATTAAATCCTGCATTCTCTGCAGACTTGATTTTAGCAGCGAAGGAATAGTCTCGACGACTCCCCACGTGGAAATTGTCAAAAAGCACCAGTGGATACGCTGGTATCTCCGGGATTTGTTTATCAGGATCTCTAAAAACACCGGGGAAAGCTCGATCAGAAATCAGTGGTACACTTAGCAATGTCATTGCCTTGTGAATAAATGACCTCCGTGTCCGATTAGTTAAACTCATGGAATAAACATTTTGGTGCAGTCTACTTTAAATCTTGTAAATAAGTGATAAGATCGACAAATTCAGTACGTGTTAGAGCCTTCTCCAGCCCCTCAGGCATAATTGAATTTTCCAGAACACCATAGCCCCGGGGATAGGGGAAGTTTTCAAATGATCCATCTAAATTCATCAACTCAGCCCGGTTGAGGTGTACATCTATTTGCCGGCCGGCATGTTCTTTTCCCATACTATCTATCACATACCATCCCTGCCACTCAGGAGCAATCTCCATGGAGGGATTAAGCACCGCATCGATTAATTGTTGACGGGATTTACTACTCCCGATTCTGGACAGATCCGGCCCGATGGTACCACCCCAGCCATGCACCTTATGACATGTCACACATTGTGAGGAGGGCTGCCGGAAGACGATTTGACCGCGGTCGGAATTTCCCTTTTCGAAAGACTCCTCGCTAATGCTCATCCGGTCATTGGCATTCATTCTATTTTCTCCCGTCCAGACCTGCAAAAGGTCAACCGCGGATCTTTCTTGCAGTATTGCAGTTACCGTTTCATCGACCTTGACCTCACTCCTGCATTTGTGCAGACCTTTCAATGCTGCATAGTTGACCAGTGCATCATCGTCTTCGCTAAGTATTTGTAGCAGATCTCCACAAAATTGATCCTGCAGACGAGATATCACTTGAACGGCCTGCGCTCTGACATTGCCCGGAAATTGATCGCTACGGGAAATTTCCAGCACAATCTCTTTTGTAGAGGTGTCATTTTTCCTTTCACAAGCATGCAGCAAGCTGCTGATGAGTTCGGGACTTTCATTAGTGCTAAGTAACTCGCCCATGAGAGAGGCAGTGATTTCTTCCGGGTCGAGGTGCGGAACCACCAGCGACCGGACTTTGCCCGGTATTTCATGATCACGCAGGATGGAGACAATAAAATTTTCCGGAAATTTATTTTCCTGTTTATCCGCCGTTACTCCGGTTTGATTCCGGTAATTTTCAATAAACTCCGGCTGCAGATGTTGTACTGTTGCCAGAAAGATATCCATTAAATCTGGTCCTATTCTTTCCTCATCAAGCAAGGTCCTGAGGGAACCCTGCAAATCCGTTCGCATCTTTTTGCCAGTGTAAATCATTGCCATTTTACGCACTTCCGGATGCTCATCATGCAGTAGATCCAGTAATTTATCCCGGTCTAAAAAATAGTCGGATTCCACTAAAATCAGCAGAGCCTCCAGTCGGTGTTGGGCATCGCGATCATCGAGATGCGATCTGATCGCCGGGAAGTCATTTTCATTGTTCAGAAGTGCACGCATCACGGTCCGTTCAAACCGGTCTGCCTGCACCAACGCCTCAAAAAGAAGCTGCGGATCCCCTTTCTTTAAACCTCTTTGAATCTGGGAGTCGTCGGTTCCCACTGCAGGAGACGATCGAGGACTCTTTGCGGAAAGACGCCAGATTTTTCCTCTACCGTGATTTGGATATTCTCTTTTTACCCAATCCGAAATATAGATATTACCCTTACTATCAGTGACCAGCGCTACCGGATGAAATGAGGTATCCCCTTGAATCAACACTTCAGGGAAACCCTGAATACTGCTCTCTTTTTTCTGAAGAGGAATTTTAACAATGTTTTTTTCTTCCCATACATTCACCAGGATACATTGGTCATACCCGGTTCCGAAATTCGTGAAGGAAGCATCGATCAGGGCACAGGGAGCTTCTCCCAGTGGAGCTACCATCGGTAAAGTGCCAGGGAGTTCACCATTCCACGCCAGGTACGGATGCAAACCGCTCCCCCCATAGAGGCATTCGAAACCATAACGTCCACCTTGCACAATCTCCAGCAGGCGGTTCGGTCCCCGGCTGTCCGGGTCATTATCGGTGGCGAGCAAGCGACCGGTATGAGTGAACTTGAGATCAAATGGATTCCAGAATCCGGATGCTACGGATTGTAGATTGGAACCATCCTTTTCACAACGAAAAATCATACCGCCGGTTCCATACCCCTGTAGATAAGATCCATCGGAGGCCGTCAATCTCCAGGCCTTCCCCCCCAGATTACCTCTCGAACAATAGATCCCTCGATCCGGACCAAGTGCAATGCCCAATAGTCCGGCATGATCATATACATATTCCGGTGGATCAAGCACTACCAGGGTATCTACCCGATCGCTCCGGCCGTCCCCGTCAATGTCTTCAAAGGAAAGAAGGTGTTTTTTAGCAGTTACGTATACCTTGCCTTCGTCGTCAATAGCCAGGTTCGCTCCATTGTGGATGCCTTCGGCAAATACCGACCAGGATTCCGGAGTTCCATCTCCATCTTTATCGGTCATCTTTTTAATCAGATCTCCGTTAGGACCTGTGTAGTTCTCCGGTGGTGAATGAGTGTGAGACTCAAGAATATAAATGGCATCGTTTCGATCAATTGCCATGCCTATCGGGGTAGTGATCTGCGGTTCTTGAGCCAACAAAGTCAGCTCCAAACCGGGATCCAGGACTTGCACCTTATTGTCCGGCTGAGCTATGCGGCAGGATTGAAATTCCAGTAGCAACAGAGCCACGAGTATGAAAAAAGGCCTATTGTGACCTTGCATAGATAGATTTTTCACCTTGAAGATAAAGATTACCTATCACTATCTTTTCTCGTTGTTAGACCTGATACGAAACTCATTTTGGAGTGGCAGAATCTAACTGTGCGCGATCGCTCACCCCCACTCAGGAGGGAAAAAAACAATCTCAGCCAAAGACACAGTCCGATCCCTACCACCAATTAAAGCCTGGTAGAATTTATTTTTGTATTTTAACCAGGCTGGGATCATTCTGCCTATCTATTAGTTCATAAAATCATTATCTCAATGAGAATATTTTGCCATGCAGCAATGCTTACTTTAGCATTGTGTCTGTTCACACTAAGCTTACACGCGGAAGAAGGACTTAAAAAGAATTTCCTAAATGGAGATCCTGAGATCAAATCGATCCATGCTCTGAGTTTTGGACCGGAAAATATCCTATTTGTCGGTGACTCCAAAAGTGCTACTATTTTTGCCATCGATACCAGGGAAGAGGCAGGAGCACAACCGAAGGAAGACATCTCCATGGATCAGATTGACAAGAAAATTGCGGAGATGCTCGGTACCGGTGTTGAGAATATTACCATTCAGGATATGGCAATCAACCCACTTTCAAAAACAGTCTATTTAGCCATTCATTACGTAGACGGCACTCCTGTCTTGTTAAAATTGCAAAATAATAAGTTGATGAATTTCGACCTGAAGCAGGTTTCCTATTCTAAATCGATGCTCCCTGAAGCCGTCGATAAAGATGCCAAAGACCAGCGGGGAAGATCACTTCGTGGCTGGGCAATTTCCGACCTTGACTACTTTAACGGGAGTGTACTTGTCAGCGGTTTGAGCAACAAAGAGTTTAGCTCCGCATTGACCATGGTCCCGTTTCCATTTCAGGAAAATGAGGATCAGGAAGTAGCGACCCTTGAAATCTGGCATGCATCGCATGGCAAATTTGAAACCCACTCGCCCATCAAAACATTTACAGCGACTATGCTGAGTGGTGAACCATATATCGTCGCGAGCTACACCTGTACTCCTCTGGTACTTTTCCCTATGGATATGCTTAAGAAAGGGATGCATGTAAAAGGAAGAACTGTAGCCGAACTGGGAAACAGGAATACCCCGCTGGATATCATAAGTATGGAAAAAGAGGGAAAATCTTACCTGCTAATGGCGAATACCAGCCGGGCACTTATGAAGATTAGCTATGAACATCTGGAAGATTTTAAAGGCAGCCTGACCGATCCTGTACCCGGAAATAGTGAAACAGCGGGAATTGATTTTATCAACCTGCCGCTGGTCAATGTCCTGCAACTGGATAAACTGGATGATCAGCGCTTCGTAATGCTGCAACGTAAGTCTGATGGTAATCTCGATCTGATCACAGGAACCGCCGACCGTTGGCTTTAGTAGACATACCCACAAAATTCTGTGGATAATTGTAATATCCGTTTGCGAACTCCTAGGGTGAAAATGCTCGTTGTAGCTTCAGCTACAGCTGCGCTTTTCTACTCGGATCTCATCAAAAATCTTATTAGAAAATCTAACAGCGACTTATGGGTTTGTCTCCCAGGATGTAATACAAAAAAGCTTATTTGTTCATTAGTACTGTTTCTTTCGGCTCCCGGCTTATTCGCACAAGTAGAAGTTATCCGGGAGCATGAAAGAGCAGTCTGCATTTCCCTGAAGGCAGATCGTCCTGATCTCAAAACCCTGGGTGTGTACCTGAAAAATAGCAAGACCTCGATTCTGGGGAGTTGGGCAGAAAATAACGACCTATTCTATTTCAGACCAGTGGTTCCTTTTACTGATGGAAAAACATATCTGGTTAAAACCGCAAGTGAAGTACTTGACACCTTCCGCCCCGAGTTGATAGAGTATATTCCCTCCCGAATATTAGGCATCTATCCCAGTACGGACACGGTACCGGAAAACCTGTTGAAGATCTACATCACCTTCTCCCGTCCCATGGGTGAACAATTATCCGGGGATTTTATTACCGTCCTGAATCCGGACGGGGATTCGCTGACTAAGGTTTTTTTACCACTGCAACCGGAACTCTGGAATAAATCACGCGATTGCCTGACCTTATGGTTAGATCCCGGTAGGATAAAAAGAGATCTGGGGCCCAATCTCTGGTTGGGTACTCCATTAGTCAAAGGACAGTCCTATAAAATAGTGATTGCCTCGCAATGGAAGGATCAAATGGGATACCCCCTGGCGAGTTCATTTGAAAAAACCTTTACTGTACGCGAACCAGACCGGATTAAGCCGGATCCAAGGGACTGGAGAGTGGAGATACCAAAGTCTGGAACGAGACAACCACTGAGGATACACTTTCGCGAATCCCTTGATTTCTCATTATTATCAGATTGTATCAACATATTTCAGGTCGACACCATCCCGGGAAAGGTCACTATCTCCGATAATCAGGACATCTGGATTTTTACCCCTGAGCTAGACTGGGAAAGTGGATTCTATAAAATTGGTATTGATTCGAGACTGGAGGACCTGGCCGGCAATAATATGATCCGTTTATTCGATGAAGAAATCAAAGACACTTTCCAACCCTACCCGGCAGCAGGCACGGTTATCCTCGACCTGCAAATACCCTGAAGTTTATCCTTTAATAGACCTAAAGAAGCATTACGCTGAAGAGAAAATTAACCCATTGAAATTCAATTCATTGGAACTTAAAATCTGCTATATAACCGCCAGAACCCGGGACAGATAATATCAAGACCAGATCACAAATCAGACAAATCTGAAAGAGAAATATCAGGAGCCTTTATCCCGGTCCTAAATCGGCAATGAAGATTTTTTTTCTGACATAAAATGCTGATTTCCAATATTCCGGCCCGGAATTTGAATAAATCATAAATAGAGGGGTAAAAATATTATTTATTAATTTAATATTTTGCGCCGCGTTACGTTACGGTCATTCGAATCAATTGAAAATTATTAACCTGATTTGATTGTCGTTTCCCTATGAAGTGAACCCCACCACCATAGAGAAATTGAGCAATGAAGCACCTTTACCGCAAGTGTACAATAAGTACCTTCATTATCGCCTTTTGTCTGTCCTATCATTTTAGTTATGGACAGACCGTACCCAGCTTAAGCACCGGTCTGGAATGGGATCAATGGTATCTGGTAAACTCGGTACAACAGATCGAAAGCCAGTTTAATGCCGGTAGACGGCACGAAGAGAGTAATCTGGGTCTGGGTCCAAATCAGTTGGGAGATTTACAATTGGATGCTGACTTTCTTTCACTGCCGTTCGAAGAACAAGCTTTGATCCTGCTTAATGCCGAACGCAACGCCAGGAATGGTGCTCGCTATGGATCGACCACCTATACCGTAGTACCATTTGAAGGAGCTGAGTATACCCTTTGTGATGTGTCTCAAGGTCACGCGGATGACATGCAAACAAATAATTTTTTCGGGCATACCGGGTCGGATGGATCAAACTCGTACAGTCGTATAACCGGGGCTTTCCCCGGATGTACAGAAGGAACCAGCGAGAATATCGCCTGGAACAGTATTGGTGGCAACGGTTTTATAGCAGCGATCCCTTTTGCGATCTATAACTTCATTTATGATGATGCTTGTTGCGGGTGGGGCCATCGAATTAATTGTCTGAAAATGTCCCTAAGTACCAACAATTACAATGGCACCAGCCGGTTCGGAATTGTAGGATTCGGTAGATCAACCGGTGCAAATGGTGATTTTTTCGTCATGGATTATTTTGATCCCGAACCAGCATCCGGCAACTGCTCCTATGATCTGATGGACTTTTCGACCGGAGGAGGTACCAGTGATTGTCCCGACAACATCGATTTGACCGGCATGATCTCTACGGGTATTTATCAGGCCATTAGTGTCAATTCATCCGGTACCGTCCTTGCCAATAGTGAAGTAGACTTGATTGGTGCTATTGATGTCAATCTGGATGTCTCTTTTGAGGTGCAGGCGGGCTCCGAACTTACTGTAGAAATTCAAAGTTGCAATGGAGCCAATGCTCAACATACAAATTCAAGCTCGGGTTGGGAAGAGGAAGAACCCGTTTTCATAAACGGTGAACCTGAGTTCAGACGATCAGCGGAAAACTAGTGTTCCGTTGCATAAATAACTACAGGATTAACTTGTCCTTTATCTATGATCATGACTTACAGAGCCTCGACAGAGCACTGCCTTGACTGCGTTCTGCACCTGGTCATGGTAAAAATCCGGCGCTGCTATGTTCTCTTGCTTATACGACGAAACACTGGCTTAAGATTCAGACCGGGAAAAGAGAAGTTGCGCAGGCGGGAAAATTCTTCTAGCTTGGCATCAAACAGATAAACCGGATGGATCGGATACCCAGTGAAGAGGATATTGCCAAAACTCATAAGTTGATTCAGCCTTACATCCACCGTACACCAGTACTGGCCAACCAAAGCATCAACACCATAACTTCTTCAAATCTCTATTTCAAGTGTGAGAATTTTCAAAAAGTCGGAGCGTTTAAAATGCGCGGGGCAAGCAGTGCCGTAGCTTTAATGGAAGACGATATGAAGTACCGGGGTATTGCCACGCATTCCTCTGGAAATCATGCCCAGGCAGTGGCACTCACGGCAAAATTGCATGGTATCGATGCGCATATAGTGATGCCAGAAAATGCTCCTTCCATCAAAAGAAATGCCGTGGCCGAGTATGGAGCCACAATATATACTTCCGGAAATCTTATTCAGGACCGGGAAACCAAGATGCGTGAAGTGCTCGAAAAAACCCATGCAACCTTTATTCATCCTTATAATGATTACCGGATCATCTCGGGTCAGGCAACCGCAGCCAAAGAACTGCTGGCCGACTGTTCTGATCTGGATATCATCATGGCACCGGTCGGTGGTGGAGGTCTGCTTAGTGGCACAGCACTCAGTTCCAAATACCACAATCCTTCCTTAAAGGTCTATGGAGCAGAACCGTTACTGGTTGATGATGCATACCGTTCTTTGAAAAGTGGCAAGATCGAAATGAACCACCGGATTGATACCATCGCCGATGGGCTAAGGACCATGCTCGGTGAGAAGACCTTTGAGGTAATCCAAAAATATGCAGATGATATTCTGACAGTCGAAGAGGAAACCATCATCTGGGCCATGCGTTTAATCTGGGAACGGATGAAAATCATTGTGGAACCTTCCGGCGCTGTGCCCCTTGCCGCTGTGTTGGAACACCCGGAACTCTTTTCCGGCAAGAGAGTAGGACTGATTATTTCGGGTGGCAATGTCGACCTGCAGGAACTGCCTTTTTAAGAAACCAATTACCTTAAGGTAATGGTCTTACCATGATATTGCGATACTTGACTTTGCTCCCCGGATCATGGGCCTGTAGAGCAAAAGTTCCACTTGAGATCAACCGCTCTTCTGACCCCTGTTCACGTAAGGGCATTTCGGGTTCCGTATAGTCTACCACAACAATATCATTGATTTTGACAATCACCCGCTTCCCCTGCACCTTGATGTATTCTGTGTACCACTCATTATCATTTACATACGTCTCCTTGACATCGACTATTGAATACAGACTGCCCGTTCTGCGCCAATCCGATTGAGAATTATTGACCTGTACCTCATAGCCTTTTGCTGGCCATCCTTCTGCCTGATATTTGGTGTGAAAATAAATTCCGGAATTAGACCCGGGAAACGTCATGACCTCTGCCTTGAATTCAAAATTCTTAAAATTGTGGTCCTGCACCGGACCATTGTAAAAGGCATGAGCCCGATTACCGTTGGTAACAATCGATCCATCCTCCACACGAACCGAAGCAGGATCATCCGAAATGATCCAACCGGTCAGGGACTGTCCATCAAATAAAGAAATCCAACCTTTATCAGATCCACCCGGCATATTTTTGGTCGTATCGCAGCCAAGCAGCATTACCACAACAAATAGGTAAAGAATACTTCTCATCAAACTAATTTTTCAGAAATATAAGGATTTTTAAGGTGTAAATTCCCCGGTATCGAGCTATGAACCCGGATACTGCTGAAAAATTAAGGTTGTTGTGAAAGCCGTAAATCGTCACTTTCTGATCAGCGGAGACAAAGGAAGATGCAGGGTAGTAACTAACTGAAGATCAACGTAGTCAGAAACGGTGAACATAGCTTGATCCTCGAAAAGAAAGAATTCAATTGAAAAAATCGGCATAAGTTGGGTTATTCCACAGTCTTCTCAGACCTCCTGCCACAAAGGAAAAAGTTCTGGTAGCTTGAATTAGTTATCTTTGCGGTCTTGAATAGCAAAAAAGATCATTCACATCAATGAATTTCAGGGAACTCAATTTACATGAGTCGTTACTGGAAGCCATTTCATACATGGGATACGAAACCCCAACACCCATTCAGGAAAAGGCAATACCGGAAATAATCGCTGGTCGGGACGTACTGGCATGTGCACAGACGGGCACGGGGAAAACTGCGGCTTTTATCCTTCCAATATTAGACATTCTTTCGGAGATGAATGATCACTCCATAAAGACCATCGTCATTGTGCCTACTCGTGAACTGGCTATCCAGATCGATCAGCAGATACAGGGTCTGGGATATTTTGTAAATGTGGAGTCCATTGCAATTTACGGAGGAGGAGATGGATCAGAATGGGATCAACAAAAAATTGCATTGACCAAAGGAGCCGATATTATTGTTGCTACCCCGGGTAAATTTATTTCCCATCTCAATCTCGGCTATGTCAAGCTGGATAAAGTGAAACATCTGATCCTGGATGAAGCAGACCGGATGCTGGATATGGGATTTTTTGAAGACATCCAGAAAATTATATCCTTTCTTCCTAAAAAGAGACAGAATCTTCTTTTTAGTGCCACCATGCCGGTCAAGATCAAGCAATTAGCCCAAAAGCTTCTGGTAGATCCTTTTGAAATCGCCCTTGCACTCAGTAAACCGGCAGAAGGGGTTTTGCAGGCAGCATATATGGCTTATGAAGAACAAAAGGCGCCTTTGATAAAGAGCCTGATCAGCGGAAAAGAGGAGTACAAGACCATCATTATATTTGCTTCAACCAAAAAGAAGGTGAATGAAATAGCCCGAAGTCTGCAAACCAGTGCGAATGAAGTTGCAGAGATTTCATCCGACCTCGAACAATCTGAGAGAGAAGAAGTACTCGGGAAATTTAAAGCTAAGAAAATAAGGATTTTAGTAGCTACAGACGTATTAAGCCGGGGGATAGACATCAAAGACATCAATCTGGTTATAAATTATGATGTACCTTCTGATGCAGAAGATTACGTACATCGTGTCGGACGAACCGCACGCGCTGAAACGACGGGGGTAGCTCTAACACTGATCAACGAGGACGACATTTATAAATTCGCCCGCATAGAAAAATTGATTGAGAAAGAAATAATGAAAATTCCCCTGCCAAAAGAATTTGGAGAAGCTCCGGCCTGGACCTCAAAACCCAAGTACCGTAAAAATCAGAGAGGCCGAAAAAGTTCAAAAGGAAGAAAATCTTCGTCCAACTACCGTCGCAGGTAATGCGCCGCACAACATTAATTCCTTCCCCTGGAATCATTCAATTAATTCAATCTAAAACGGCCATCAGGATTTAATCTCGAGGGAGCTCGTGAGGTAAAAAACAATAGTTAAAATTTAATGAAATCATTTGCAGAATCGGGACTAAAAAAAGAACTCCTTAAATCTCTCGAGCGGATCAATTTTGTAAGTCCTACTCCAATCCAGCACCAATCCATCAATCATCTCCTTCAATCTGACCGGGATATGATCGGTATGGCTCATACCGGAACCGGCAAAACCGCTGCATTTGCGTTACCGATCATACACCGCACGCATTTGGAGATCAAAGAAGTACAGACCATTGTACTGTGTCCAACCCGGGAATTATGCCTGCAGATTACAAATGATATAAAGAATTATACCCGTGATCTCCGGTCTTTTCAGACTGTGGCAGTTTATGGTGGAGCCAGCATGACCCAACAGATATCAGCGCTGAAAAAAGGCTGTCATCTGGTGGTGGGCACTCCGGGAAGGACACTGGATCTTATCAACCGGAATAAACTTCGTCTGCACCAGGTACGTTGGTTAGTTCTCGATGAAGCGGATGAAATGTTATCGATGGGATTTAAAGATGAATTGGATCAAATATTAACTGCAACTCCCGCAGATAAACAGACGCTACTATTTTCAGCTACTATGCCGGCAACGATCACCTCAATTGCTGAAAATTATATGACTGATCCTCATAAAATCCTGGTTGAACCTCACGAAAAAACTAAATCTAATATTACTCATGGATATTTCCTGATCACCCGAAAATCAAAATTTGAATTTCTGCGATATTTCATTTCGCTGCACAAAGACATTTATGCGATCATTTTTTGTCGCACCCGTAAAGACACCAGTAAACTGGCCAGTGACCTCTCTGAAGAGGGCTATCAAATTGATGCCCTGCATGGTGACTTAAACCAGAGACAAAGAGACCGGGTACTAAACCGGTTTCGCAAAAGGAGCATCAATCTGCTAGTCGCCACAGATGTGGCCGCCCGAGGACTGGATGTCACGGACCTCACTCACGTTATCAATTTCAACTTGCCCGACGAACCGGAAGCCTACGTTCATCGAAGTGGTAGGACCGGCAGGGCAGGCAAAGAAGGAAATTGTATATGCCTTCTGGAAAAGAAAGAGCTGAAGAAATTGCATTTCATCAGTCATAAAACCGGTATTAAATTTCAAGAGTCAAAGCTTCCGGGAAAGGAGGAGATTGTCCGGGAGAAAATAGATAGCACCGTTGAGCAAATCCTTACCGTTGAAAATGTGGGTCATCTTCTTACCCGCGCTCTTCCTGAAATAGATCAAAAGCTGTTTCATTTAAGCCGGCAGGAACTGATAGGTCGATTTTTCTCGATTCTGTTGCGAAAAGATTTACCTCAGGTGTCCCTGGACAAAGGGCACCACAATGCCGGAAAAATTGATCAGCCCAAAATCAATCCCAACACCTATGTACCGGATGAATTGACCGGAAGCGAAGAGTATACCCGCTACTACATCAATCTTGGCACAAAACACCAACTGGATAAATCCGCCCTGATCTCCTTGATAAATCGCAAACTCAAAGGAGATGATTTCAGGATAGGTAAAATCGAAATGCTTAAATCTTTTTCATTTTTTGAAATCGAAGCAGGCTTGGAAAAACGAGTCCTTTCCGGTTTTAAAGGAGCTGAATTCGAAGGCATATCACTGGTAACTGAAATAGCCACTTCCAAGCCAACACCTCCGTCACCGAACCGAAAGAAGAAAAAGAAAAAAAAGAAAAAGAAATTCTTTTAGCATTTCTCACATAATGCAAATAAAATGCTTTCCTCAATATTGGCTGACGATCCTGCCATAGAGCTTCACATCACCAGGAAACTTTTGAATTATCTCAAAGTTTTCGAGGATATCTCTTTCGATAATGGCATGCGGTTGCTTGGAGACCACATAATAATCCATTCTCTGGTCAACAATTAGCTGGAATTCCTTTTCCACATCAACCTGGTAGGCCTCTATCAGATCCTTGTCATATAAAACAGTAGTATGAATATATTTTGTCGGAGGATCCGTATTTAAAAGGAAATAGAGAATATTTTTATCCGAAGTGTATATTTGATCACCCGGTTCCCATTTCTTTTCGAGCACTTCAACAATTTGTCTGCTGACATCCGGCTTGCTCAAAACCTGTAAATACTGGTTTGTCCAGGTCAATAAAATCAGCATTCCAAGTATCCAATAGACTTTGTCAGCCAGAAATAGCTTGGTTTTACTCCGGGCAGGATGCTCATCCATCATAAACCAGGTGAGGGCAAATAAGCACAGAGCCGGCAGTGCCTGAAAATAGTAATGGAAAAAGAATTTACCGGTCAGGGCAATAGAAATCCAGGAAAATGTTGTCCAGGAGGCAAACAAAACCCAGTGCGGCAAAAGCATCCATTTGGAGCTATACGCGGTCTTTAGCCCAATCATAGTCAAAATAGTAACCGGCAAAAATGAAAGATAAAATTCGGACATTTTTGACAGTAGTCGGACGACATTAAATTCCGAAGCATAATTTGCGGGGATCGTCAACATAGCAAATTTCAACTGCTGCAGATATCCGATTCCACTGTGCCAGGCGATCAATATGAATACCGGAATCAAAAATCCCAGGAAAGAGCTCGTCATATTTCGAAACCAGGGCCACCATCTTCTATCCTGCCAAAAGAAATAGAAAATAGAGAAAGCAATAATACTGAAGGCAATATGAAATTTAATCAAAAACCCGAGACCAGCAACCAAGCCAAAACTTATGAAATGAAGCGGTTTCCGGGCTTTCAGTAAGAGATAAAGACCCAGTAGCGAAAAAAGTTGGAAAAAGATTTCTGTATTTGCCGGCCAGGACCATTTATGGAGCGTGGCGCAAAACACATATAAAAATGCCGTGACCAAAGCTACACGACGGTAAGAAAACAAGATAAAATGGATAGAATAGATGAGCATTCCCGATATGGCGATTATCAGGGCAGAGAAGAGACGTATTGCAGCAATCGAGTTTGACAATTTCAAGACTGCGGAAAAAATCAGGTAAATCCCAATCGGCTTCACATCCAGGTTGTCTGCATATGGAATCCGGCCTGAAAGGAATTGATCTGCAATGATTACATAAGTGGACTCGTCGTGGTCAATCACTGAGGGAAAGAGAAGGGGAATCCTTAGTACCACCGACAAAAGAAGGAGAAGGAGGAAAAGTGCCCGGTTACTGATGTTCATGCTGGGCGTCAAAAATATCAATTCCGCACAAGACTGCCAATTCGTTTAATATCCGGTACTAGGGGATTGCCGGGCTGATCCGGTTAGTTCCACTCTTAAGAATGAATACTCGTGAACTGGTCCGTACTTTCAAACTGAGACCGGGCTCACCCAATTGATATTTCAGATAATTTCTGTCATGTAACAACTGACCGAATTGATTTAGTCTTCCTTCTGAATTGAATACGGTGATCTGTTGCAATTGGCACTCCGGTGCCAGGGAATCAGCCGGATGGAAACCGGATGACCATTGAATGAGAAAAGGTTGAAAATCATAGGCTTTGACATCCGGATCGGTCAGTTTCCAGCTTAAAATCGAACTATCCGTCCTGGTTCGCTGTCCCTCTTCGATTTTACCCAAAGACCAACCTGCTCCAAGACACTTTTCCCGGTCCCTTTCTAAATCTTCAGAGGCCCAGGCCCAGTGGATCAATCCAGCATCATCAGGGAATTCGCCCATGATCCAGGGTCTTACGGATTGGTCAGGGTCTTTTGCAATCACTTCGAGGTAACACCGGTGGCCCAAATACAATAGCGCATTATGCGTTCCCCTGCCCTCATGTATACCTCCGAAAATGGGTTTCACTCCCATTATTGTCTCAAAACGGGTAGTTTCCCTGAAGAGATCGTCCGCAACCCAAACAAAATGATCTATATACATTGTTTATAGTGCATAACGGTTAAGTTAGTGTTAATTGGAAAACAAGGAAGCTATCTACATTCAAAAAAACGTTAAAAGCTGAATAGGCCACTGATCAGGATCAAGAACGTCTTGTTTAAAAAGGGAATTAAAGATTTTTTACTTATCACCGGCGTTTTATCACGATCATTGTATCAGAATTTATGATCAAAGGAAAAATTTCAAAACTGATACTTAGAATAGTGCTTGCACTATTTGTCATTTTCCTATTGGTATATCTCCTAATACAGCTCCCTCCCGTTCAGACTTTTATCATTGACAAGATCACTACATCACTCTCCAGGTCACTTGGCGCGCCCATAGACATCGACCGGGTACGTCTAAAGTTCTTTAAAACGGCTGCCCTGGAGAAATTTTACGTGGGTGATCAGGATCAGGATACACTGCTGTTTGCCGATGAAATTGATGTAAATCTTAGCCTTTTTAGTTTCCTGAGAAAGGAAATCGCGATCGATGAACTCAGATTTTCCAATACCAGGGTAAATCTCAAAAGGAAGCAAGGATCGTCTGACTTCAATTATCAGTTTATTATCGACTATTTCTCTTCCGGGGATACCACTTCCGAAGGTGGTTGGAATATAGACTTGCGTAAAGTTCGCATCTACAATAGCGAATTCCAGCTTTCGGATCAGGTGGCTGGTCAAGATATCCATATGGATATTGGCATATTCAGTACTTATCTAAACAAGTTGGATCTCGAAAAACATCTGCTGGATATTGAACAGATTGGTTTGGGAGACTCCTATCTGACCGTTTTCACATCACCATCTCCAACTTCCGAATCTGAAGATAGTTCTATGCTCTCCTTTCCCAATACCGGATGGACCATCAAAGTCAAACAAATCAGACTGGATGAGAATGACCTGGCCTACCAGGTGGCAGGTGTGGAAAAACAGGAATATTTAAATTTCAATGACCTCGATATCAAAAACCTGTCCTTATTCATTGATGATTTTAATTGGATGGAAGATAGCATTGGGGCCAGACTTACGCAAACCACATTCGAAGATCACAGTGGTTTTGACTTGCATCAGATGACAGCTGATTTATCGGCTAGTCCCACCCAAATTAAGGTCGAAAATCTACACTTAAAAACCGCCGAAAGTCACCTTAACAATCATACCAGATTGGAGCTTCGAAGCTTCGACCAACTTAGAGAATTCTCTGACAGTGTTTTGTTGGAAACAAATTTTAAGGACACAGAAATTGACATTGCTGATTTAAAATTGCTAATTCCTGATTTTGAAGCTATTCCCTATCTGAATCCTCAGCTGGAAGAAAAAATAAAAATCGAAGGTGCCGTCCGCGGATATCTGAATAATTTAAAGTTATCCAATCTCAAGGTGCGCAGTAATGGATTGGTGAGTATTGATCTGGATGGAAAAATCCAAAAAATAACCCAACCCGATCAACTCAGTTACGAGGTGAATCTTCATCAATTTAATACCTCTTACAGAAGCATAAAACGCATGACCCGGAACATCAAGATCTCCCCTGGTCTGGCGGATTGGAATGATTTTAAGATAAAGGGCAGATTTAAAGGAAACCTGGAAACGCTGAAGGGTACCGATGTTCGTCTGCAAACCAGTAGTATAACTCAATACCTGGGGGACTTCAGCATAAGAGGTCTTCAGGATTTTACCAAAGCGCATTTTGATGTACATTTTGATGATCTGAGGACTGTGGCAGCGGACTTAAAGGGTTTCAGCGAAAAAAAGCTACCTGCGGCATTGGATAGTCTTGGACAATTTTATTACCAGGGAGATTTTAATGGAACGATCTACGATTTTGACCTGGTCGGAAAATTGGCCTCGGATGCAGGCAGTATGCAGACGGACATCCATATGGATTTTGACAAAGATTATAAGGATGCCCGGTACTCGGGCGATATTGCGCTGGATTCATTCAATCTCGGAAAAGTACTTGCCATCGACGAGCTGGGTTATCTGAGTATGGCGATCAATGTTTTTGGCAATGGTCTGGATCCGGATGTGCTGCGAGCCACCGTACTGGGATCGGTGGATGATTTGGTATATAATGACTTTCACTATCATGACCTGGTGATCGATGGCCGCTTTGACAAGAGACAATTTGCCGGACATGCTTCCATTGATGATCCGAATATCGCTTTCAACTTTGAGGGAGTAGTTAATCTGAATGACTCGCTTTCTCGCTACCGGTTTCGTGCGATGGTAGATACTATCAATCTTAATGCCCTGGGATTTGTATCCAGTAAATTTGGTTTCAGTGGTAATATCCAATCTGATTTTACCGGTACTTTTCCTGATAACATCAAAGGAAATATCATCGGCAGGGAACTCGAATTCTCTAATCTTTCCGAGAGGTACCACATGGACTCCCTCATGATCAATTCAGATTTCACCAATAGGTTGCAGAGAAATCTGGATATTCAATCAGACATTCTTCAGGCAGAAATGAATGGCAACTTCAGTATAGGGGAATTAGGACTTTTTTTGAAAGACTACGTTAATCAATATTTCCCGCTTAAAAATATAGACATGCCTGCAGATTCTGTTTTACTTATTTCAAAAGATTCTATTTCGGATGAATTGGTCAGACAGGATTTTGTTTTTGATATAAATATGCATTCACCCGATCGACTAATCAGACTGCTTATACCGGAATTTGAAAAAATCGATACGGTCAAATTAAGTGGCGAGATCCGAAGCCAGGAAAATTACTTGCAAATCCAGGGATACGCCAACCAGATCCAATATAATGGAATGTCATTTGGTCCCATTACTCTATCCACTAACGGTGATACTCAATCAGTGGAAAACGTACTCAACGTCAGCAATGCACATTTCGCCGATGGTGTCGAATTTCCCTATTTAAGCTTCGATATGTCTATGGAGAATGACAGCGCCTATCTGGGTTTGATTATGGAAGACGCCACAGACACAATTCAGGAGAAGCTGAATCTGGCCGCCCTGGTGAGCAGTGAAGATGGTAGATATAAAATAAGACTTAATGACTTAATGGTTCTTAATGGAGAAGAATGGACGGTAAATCCTACCCATGAAATAGCTCTCAGAGGCAACAAAATTAATATTAACAATCTAGATTTCAGGAAAGACAATCAATTATTGAGGGTATCCACGCCTTCAGCTCAAAGCGGAGAGGATTTTCTATCTGCGTTCAAATTTGAATTCGAAAACTTCCAGTTAGATGAAGTGAGTAAACTATTGGAAGTCGAAGACGCCTTTTATGAGGGAGACGTCAACGGAAGTTTCACATTGAGAAATGCAAAAGACAAAGTCAATTACCTTGCTGATCTTACCCTGAATGACCTTGCCCTCAGAGGAGAACGCATTGGTAATCTGGTTATCAAATCCGAGCAACGCACTTCTGATCTGCTCGACGTACTCATACAGTTGGACGGTGGAATAAGTGGACTGGATATTCGAGGTACTTATAACCGGAGAAGTAGTGCACTCAATATTCAAGGTGAAATAGACCAACTTGCCGTTCGGGACCTTGACCCATTTTTGCAAAAATACATTACAGATAGTGAGGGAAAACTATCCGGATTAATCCAGATTGGAGGCACTTCAAGTGTTCCGGTGATTGATGGTAATTTTGAATTGGAAAATGTTTCTACTTTTATTCAATACCTTCAGGCTCGCTACTCTTTTGTCAACGAAGATATCTCGATAAATCAGAACAAGATCACATTCCGCGATTTCACAATTCAGGATCAGAATAAAAACGAGGCAAAAATTAATGGCGTTGCTGATTTTAAAACAATATCCGATCCGACCCTCAACCTCAACTTTACTACCTCACGATTTCTGGTATTGAACACTCCTCCCAATTCAAAGGATTTTTTCTATGGAAAACTCTATGTAAAGGCCGATGTCGATGTGAGTGGTTCAGCCAGCCGGCCCATTTTACAGGTAAATGCCACCTCACTGGATAGTACAGACTTTGTATTGCAACCCCTGGTTTCCGAATCCGAAATTCAACAAGAAGAATTTATAATTTTTGCTAATCCCGAAAACTACCGGGTAGACACCAATATTTCCATCCAGGATCTGTATCAGGTAAATGAATACAATTTTGAAATATCAGCCAATATTGAAACAACTCCGAATGCTCAATTAACGATCGTCATTGACCCTGCAACCGGAGACAGGTTGGTCTGCCGGGGTAATGGCAGCCTCGCAATTGATATCGCCCCTAACGGAGATCCCAAAATCCTAGGTAGTTATATCATAAGCAGTGGCCAATATGCTTTTAATTTCCAGCGAGTGTTAAAACGCACCTTTGAAATTGAGCCCGGAAGCCGGGTTGATTTTGTGGGTGATGTTTTCAAATCGAAATTTGACATTGTTGCTTCATATGGTGTGCGTACGTCAACCTATGAGCTGATCAAAAATCAAAGCTCCCTGAACGCTGCCGAGGAATCAAGATCCCGGCAAAGATCTGACGTAGAGGTAAAATTAAACCTGACCGGGACGCTCCAACAACCCGTTGCTGAATTTGACATCGCGGTCAATGAACAATCCGGCGGAAGTCAAACCAGTACCGTATCGAGTAAGCTGGCTCAACTGAGAGAAGATGAATCCCAAATGAACAAACAAGTGTTCGGACTGCTCATTTTCAACAGTTTCATTGCTGAAGAACAATCAACCAATGCTTCCTTACTATCCGATGCCAGTCAATCGGTACTACTATCCAGTGTCAGTAATCTGTTGAGTAATGAATTGAACCGGTTGGCCCGAAAATACATTAAAGGGGTCGATCTTGACTTTGGCGTGGATTCCTATAGTGCGAATATTGAAGAAGGAAGTGGCCTAATCACCGAATTGCAGGTTGGTCTCAGCAAAAGGCTGTTAAACGACCGGCTCACCATAAAACTGGGCGGAAATGTGCAGTTTGAAAACAACGACAACGTAAATCTGGTCAATAACCAAAACAGCACATTCTCCGGTGATTTTATTCTTGAATATAAATTAACACCGGAGGGTAATTATAATATCAAATTCTTCCAGGTATTATCTAATGAAGAAAACATCTTCAATCCAGGTGTTAATTATTCTGAAACCGGCGTTTCACTATTTTTTACCAAATCATTTAATAGTAAGAAATATCAATTACAGTTAGATGAATAAAGTGGATGAAACATACCGGTATAATTCAGGATACTTATTCATAGTCCTTTTCGCCATGGTCCTCGCTGGATGTAGTGTTAGCAAACATCTGGGACCAGAAGAAAGATTATATAATGACACAAATATTGTCTTCGACGACAGTGCTGTGGTGGTTAACGAAAATCAATTAAAATACAATCTGGAAGAACTTTCTCAACCAAAGGCAAATTCTAAATTATGGCTCTGGGTTTATTACAATTTCGGAAATCCGGAAAAGGAAAAAGGAATCGGTAATTTTATTCGAAATCGTTTTGGACAAAAGCCGGTATTTTATGAGCAACCAGAAGTTGACCGCAATATCCTCGCCCTAAAAAAATACCTCATCGATCAAGGGTATTTTTCATCCACCATCAAGCATGATACATCACAGGTCGATCATCTGGTCGATGTAACCTACCACATTAGTACAGAAGGCAGGCACCGGATCCGGAATATTACCTATCCTGATGACACCTCAAATATCACCAATCTAATCAGGAACATTCAGGAGCAGACTTACTTAAAACCAAATGACTACTATTCTCTTTCGAAACTGGTCAGTGAACGGAGCAGAATAGCTACAGAAGCCCGGAATCAAGGATATTTCGATTTTAAAGACGACCGGATTTTCTATTTCGTAGACACTAACGCCGTAAAAGAAAAGGGAAACTTAGCTTCGGATATCTGGCTGCAATACAAGGAGGCCGAAAATGGTGATTACAAAAAATACAATATTGGTCTGACCCATGTATATCCAAATTATGACCTATCGCGGGCATCTTCCATACGTATCCGAGACAGTCTGTACTATCAGGATTTAATTATCTATCAAAATAATCAGATTATTAATCCTCGCACACTAAAGCGTTCTATAGTGCAGGACTATGGAGATACCTACTCGGAAGAGCGGCAGATTGCCACCAGCAATCACCTTTTAGATCTGGGCATCTATAAATTTGTCAACCTAAAATATAAAATCAGGGAGTCGGGAGATACCAATTTTCTCGACCGATATATCTATCTGACTCCGGGAAAGGTACAAAATGCCGGAGCTGCACTGGAAATGACAACGAGACCGGGAGCTTTTGGTGTCTCTGTGAGAGCCAGTTATTCACATAATAATATCTTTGGCGGTGCCGAGAGACTGGATTTAAGTGTGTCTACCGGCTTTGAACGGGGAGGAAGAATTGCTATCGCAGATGATACACTCAGCAACAATCTTCAGGAAATAACCGCCAGGGCTGATTTATCATTCCCCCGATTTATTCTTCCTTTTGGCCTGGCAAATAATACTTCCAGCTTCCATATTCCCCGCACCCGTCTTGGTTTGGTCGCCAATTTTCAGGAGAGACCGGAACTTTTCACTTTATATAATTATCGCTTTACTTTTGGTTATGACTGGGATGAAACCCGGAGAAAAAGGCACCAGGTAAGTCTACTTAATTTTAATACCGTTAGAATTACTAAAAAATCGGAAAGCTTTAATCGTTTCCTGGAAGACAATCCACTCCTCAGCCGGAGTTTTTCCAATCTTTTCATCCTGGGTTCGTCTTATACCTATACGCTGACCAATCAGGAAATCAATCGTCCCACCAATTATTATTTCTTTCTTGGCCAACTGGAAGCTTCGGGTAATTCGACTTATCTGCTAACCAGCATCTTCAAGGAAAAAACAAATGACCCCTTTGAAATTTTCGGCCGTGAGTTTTCTCAATTTACTAAAGTGGATTTTGATTTCCGTTATAACTGGCTTGGCAAAAAGGCAAATCTTGTTACGAAAATTTCTGGAGGAATCGGACTGGCATATCTGAATTCGGTTTCGCTTCCCATTGTAAAACAGTATTATGCCGGAGGTGCCAACAGTATGCGCGGCTTCCCTATCAGAGGTCTGTTGGGAAGCAGTTCAAGCAGCAGTTCGGAAATTGCCCAATCGTCTTTTGATCAGACCGGAGATCTGAAACTTGAATGGAATATCGAGTATCGTTTTGATCTCTACCAGGACCTCTATTTAAAAGGAGCAATATTTGCCGATATCGGGAATGTATGGAAAGTGAATGGAATTGATCTGGAAACTGATCAGCGGAAAGTATTTGCGGCAGACCGTTTTCTTTCAGAACTGGCGGTAGCCGGTGGTGTGGGGGTTCGGGTAGATATCCAATATTTTGTACTGAGACTGGACCTCGGTTTACCCTTGAAAAAACCGTTTTTAGAAAAAGGTGACCGCTGGTCATTTAATAAAATTGGCAATAGTGGTTGGATCAGAAATAATATGGTTTATAATATTGCCCTGGGTTATCCATTTTAGGTTCCGGTCAATCCGGGCTCAACCGCCAATGTATTCCCTCCAAAATGCCTGATTGTATAGTTATGTTCATTAAGGTAGTCTTCACAGGCGGTTCTGTCTTGGGGTGAAAGATGCATATTTTCATAGGAAATCGCCCTGGGCTTGATTTTATGCAGATCAAATAATTTTATAATCTCGAAATCAAAACCCTCGGTGTCTACCTGGAGTAAGTCAATCTTCCTGATGTCAAATTTCTCCACCAAAGTATCCACTGTGAGCACAGGCACCTTGACTTCCACAATCTTTTCAGCCTCATTATCCGGAATTTCAATTCCTTCTTTTTTTACCTGTCGTTGCACATGACCACTGGAAAAGGCTTTCTCCAGCACTGAACGGTCAAAACTCGCCAGTCCGGTAGCCCAACGGGCATCGCTAAATCCAATACAATAGAGACTGGCTTCTCCATCATTCGTACCAAGGGCTGCATTTACTACCTCAACGCCCTCCTGATCCCGATAAAGACGAGCCAAATATTTCCGAAAAACCGGCACCTGAGGTTCCAATAGAACCCCCCGCCACTGATCACGCTTAATAAATTTGTGAATGGGATCGTGGGTCATTCCATCATTGGCACCCACCTGGACCACAAATAAATCTTCAATATTTTCGCTCAACAATGACAGGTGATGAGCAAGGCTCCCTGGTTTCGGTTTGTATATATATTTGTAATAACCAATATAGATCGGATTGTTCCCGGCACTTAGGTAAAAAAGGAGCTTCCGGCGTGCTGATTTGAAGAGATTTTTTAACGGCATAAGGGTACTTCAACCGGATAAAAATAGCAATTTTTGTTGTTGACTTTGAAAGGTGGTTATTTTTTACGACAGGGAAAAAATCTATTTATTCAAACAGCATTGGTACTTTCATTCAACTCAATAACGCCTGGTATGGACAATTCATATCTTACCCCCGAACCGGGTTTCGTGCTGATATTATAACTGCCATGCATATGTTCTACCCGGCCACGGATTCCTTCCAGGCCCAAACCTGAACGACTGGAAATATCACTCATATCAAATCCCACTCCATCATCTTGAGCTATTATTCGCAAAGTATCTTTCTCAATTTCCAAATCCAGATAAAAGTTATTTGCCTTCGAATATTTTAAAAGATTATTCATGATTTCCTGAATAATACGATATATGCTAATTGCCTTTTTATCTACAATTTGGTATTCATCATCCGGTGCATCAAAATGAATATCTATACCCGAGCTGAAGGCGTATGTATCCATTAAATCCGAAACCGCCGCAAAAAGGCCTATTTTGATCAGGGCACCGGGCATCATGTCGTGGGCAATACGTCTCACTTCCTGACATGCCTCAGAAATTAAGCTGGCTGACTGAGGCAAGGCAATATCTTCCCGGGCATCGCCCTTAAGACTTCTCAGGGCATTGTTGACCTGAACCTGTACGGTTGACAGTAACCCCCCCAAACCATCGTGCAGATCCTGGGCGATCCGCTTACGCTCCTCTTCCTGCCCCTGCAACAGATGATCCAGCGCTACGATCTGCTGTTGCTTTTTCAGGTTTTCAATTTGCTCTCTTTGTAGTGCCACCTGATTTTCTTTTTGCTTATTTCGATGATACAGGAACAACCCGAGGGCGACCAAAGCGAGGGTAATGCCCAGATAAAGATTCCTCTGTCCTGTCTTCCTGCTAATTTCAAGTTCCTGATTGGCAAGCAGGGCATCTTTTTTTGCCAGTTGATATTTTGCTTCCAGCTCCTGAAGCTGTTGATTGCTCTCATCGTACACCAGTGAATCTTTGAGGGAAAAAAACTTCTCCAGGTACTCCAGGGCCTTCGAGGTATTATTTTCCTTCTTATAGATTAGATACAACTTATCGTAAATCTGAGCTCTGCCATGCAAATAGGGGAAAGTATCAAGTAGCCGGAGACAGGTATCAGCGGTTAACTTAGCTTCCGGATACGCTTCCCTGACAATGTTCAGGAAAGTAAGTTGTCGGTAGTAATTTGTGAGGATTGAGGGGGAATTTATAGAATCGAGGATCACCTTGCCTTTTGCCAGGAAATAAGCCACTGAGTCCGTATCGACTTCTTGCTCCTTCAATAAATAAGCAGCAAGATTGGTCAGGGCCAATGCCTCATATTCATGATCCCCTCCCAGTCGAAAATATTCAGCCGCTTTCCTGCCGTAATAAATTGCTTTGTCAACCTCGTTTAACGCTTCGTAATTGGTTGCCAGATTATTATTTATGTCACCCAGGATGACCGGATTGTCAATAGCTGTAGCAATTTTCAATCCCTGATCCAGTGTCTTGAGGGCTTGTTGAATTCTCCCTGCTGAGTTGTAAGCAGCACCCAAATTATTTAAGACCCGGGCCTGTGAAAAACTATCCAGGCAAAACGTGGCATAGTCAAGCGCATAGTGATAGAACAAGATTGCATCCTGAGTATTACCTAAGAAGTTATGGATGTTACCCTGTAAGACATTGGTCTGGATCAATCCCCGTTGATACTCTAATTCCTGGAACATCTCCTCCGCCTCAATAATATAGACCAGCGCCGAATCGAAGTCACCGGCACTGACCAAATTAGATCCTATGTTATACAATGCCAGTCCCGCTCTCTGCAGGGAATCCAGCTCTATCGACCTACGGTACACTTCTCTGAACAGCTTTGTCGAAGCATCAATATCCGACGGAACCATAGCCTGAGCTTGCTCAAAGAGCCCGGATAATTCAGTCTCTGGCTGGGATGCCAGCATTAGACCCAGAACAAGAATTAGACTATTCAAATGAAACCGTTTTCTTTCATGCTGGAATTCATAAATCATTCACAATCAGCGCATAATAAGGCTATCTATCGTAGAAACCGCATATCTCATCATACCAAAATCAGCCTTGGCATCGGTACAAATGAACAAATTCGGTAATTATGAATGGAATACAACCCCCAAAAGGGTGAAAATAAGGAAAGAAGGCCGGGGAGGAGCAAAAAAAAAGGGCACCGAAACCGGTACCCTTCTTCTGTTTTATAAATAGATATCGTTAAAATCTTCTTCTATCGTATCCACCACGATCGCCACGATCACCCCGATCGCGATAACCTCCACCTCGATTTCCACCGCCACCTCGGTAACCTCCGCGACTTCCTCCACCGAAACCACCTCTATCTCTATTCTCGCGAGGTTCTGCTTTCTTCACAACTATGGTACGACCATCTAATTCGCTGTCATTCAGCTCATTAATTGCTTCCTGGGCCTCATCATCATTAGGCATTTCGACAAATCCGAAACCCTTAGAACGGCCTGTCATCTTGTCCATGATGACCTTAACTGATTCTACTTCACCAAATCGACTAAATGCGTCTTGTAGGAGCGACTCGGTGGTGTTGAAATTTAATTTTGCTACAAAAATATTCATGATAAAAAATTAAAAAAATTACAAAGTCAAAAGGCGAGTACTTAAGTGTAGCAAATTAAATTCAAGATGATCGCTTCTACTAAACATAAATAACTCAAATAAATAACGAAGATACATGAACTTTAAGTTCCAGGTACAGAAAATTTTTCATTTCGGAAATATAAGTGATAGACCGCACGCATCTCAATCTTTCAAGAGTAGATCGACGCAATGCAACCAGAAGTTTTGATAGCCTTTCCAATAAACAAAGTTCAGGCCCCAATGCGGGGCAGGATCAGACATGAATGCCAATGACCGGCCTTTGCCGAATGTGGCCAGGGCAAGTGCAGGATCACCGGTTTCTTTGAACCGTAAAAGAACATCGGCGTCCGGTTTCCTCTTCACCAGATTGTAACCCAGAATGGGAGGGCAATCAACGAGCGCGGTCCGTTCCGAGTCCCAATTTCCCAGGGCCTCGAGATGGAATCCTTCCGTACTTTCTACCAGATCTTCAATTTCAAGACAACTTACCGGCAGCATTTCTTTGATCCGGGTACGCCCCCATCCACCTTTACCCATCTCGCCGGTGAAAGAGTACCAGCCTCCGAGAAACATAAAGTGGGTACCTCCCTGCAAGGCCTCTATACTTAAGCGGATCCGGTCAGGAAATGTAAGCGGCTTTTCACCAAACCGCTGCCGGTCAAAGAAAGCCGGTGAAAGTTGAAATAATTTAGCATCCACATCACTAAACACGATAATATCGTAATCCGCCAGGATCTTCTCATAATCACCCGGGCCTAATTTGTTGTAAAAATCCCAGGCGGACACTGATTCGACCTGGTGTTCTCCTGAACTCTCAAGCGCTTCTTTCAACCAGATCCCATAATTGAATATGTCGAGTCCTTTGTGCGAATAGTGAAATGGGGTCTCCGCAAATACCGGTCCGGTAAGAACCGCCCAATCACCTACATAATAGATCTTTGCCATAGGATAAAAGTATTGATTATTCCCATTTGTCCGGGGACTATTTAAGCTTCCCCAGGTGCCTCCCGGCAGTCAGAGGAGTTAAAAAAGGAAATTCCCTCGATCGACCGGAGGGAATTTCCAAGGCTTTAGAACACAACTCAAAAATATTTTAAAAACAGAACCTAACTTTTTATCAGTACGTGATGGTTATTCGACTTTGATGAGATGCTGTTGTACGAATTGTCCATTTTGATCAATGGAAACTATGTAATTGCCCGCAGGTAGATTCTTGCCATCAATCTCCATCGAATAGAATCCGGAAAACTTTCCGATGACACCGGACGAAATAGTGCGTCCAAACAAATCGGTAATGCGGTAATTAATCTCTTTTTCACATTGTGACTGCACTATAAGCCGACTTTTGGTCACAAATGGATTTGGATATGCCTCCACCGAGAAACAATCTTCGTGCGATGTAAGGTCCTGGATATCGGTAGTGGCAGCTTCCTCGGCATGGAACCGGATTTCACTCAAACCATAGCAGGGACCACCATAGTTGTCAACTGCGGTTATCAGTACATACCTGGCTTTGATTCCACTCAGATCCGGACCCTCGAAACCCTGATATATTGTAGAACCATCTGCCTGATCAAATATAAATGTACCTGCTTCCGTCCAATGCGCTCCATCAATGGAATAGTCAAGATTGACATTGCGCATTCCCCGATCCAGATTTGCAGGATCATTGGAATTCCAGACATGGGTTTTATTCAATGAATAAGTTTGTCCAAAATCATACATGATCCAATGGGACATGCCCCGATCAGGGTTGGGATTAGGAAAAGCTTCGCAAGAAACCCAGCCATCAAACCAATTGGTGCTGTGACGATCGGGATAGCACTGGGCCCAACCCATACTTAAATTAAGAATCAGAAGAAATATAATCGTGAATATTGTTTTCATGCCTGGTCGAATACTGGATTAAAGATTGAGAAAGCCAATGGGCAAAGAGCCTGAATTCACATCGTAGAAATTCTCCAGGTTTGGAAAAATCAAAGGCAGATTTGCCCCGGAAACATCAAACCATCTGGCAATTTCCGCAAAATATTCATCAGTCGAAGTAGTAGGAAGAAAGACTCCACCACCAACGTCCAGGTTACTATCCAACACCAGAGAAGGATATTCTCCAAAGATCCTTCCACCCCTCAATTGATGGCCTCCCATCACCATCACATTACCTCCCCATGCATGATCGGTGCCATTTCCATTGGAAGTCAACGTTCGGCCGAATTCAGAAATCGAAAAGGTAGTAACGCAATCCGTGAGTTGAAGTTCCTGCAAAGCCCGGTCAAATTCGCCGAGAGCTGTACTCAGGACGTTAAGCATACCAAATTGATTATTAAGTAATTCATCGTGATGATCCCAACCCCCAAAGTCGACAAAGAAAATCTGCCTCTTCATTCCTAATGTCTCTCGAGCCGCCATCGTGCGGGCTATCATATTGAAACTTTGTGATATGTAATTGTCGCTGAAAGAAGTCGACAATTCACCTACCTCTTCAAGTGCTCCGTCAAAAAGTATGTGTCCATCTCGTGAGCGTCGAATAATATCTACATATGTTTTCTTGAAAATATCCTGGTACTCAAAATCCAGCATATTATCTATGGCTTTGGTACGCATCACATTAAACACATCGTACATATCTTCCTTTACATATCCATCAATTCCGACACTCCCTCCATAGGCATCGATTGCGTACTCGATGGTGTTATTACCCGTCTGGAATATGTTGGTTCCGGATAATGAAACATTCATGGAGATATTCTGATTGGAATTCATATCCCGGATGAGATCAGCCACCTTCCCTCCCCAACCGAGTGAGGAAGAGCGCTGATGAGGGATCGAAGTCTGCCATTGCATGATCTGGTCAGAGTGTGAAAAAAGGCCCAGGGGAACCGGTACCACTTCATCCCAAACTTCCTGTCGGGTTACCGGTTGGATCAGGGTTCCTACATTGGTGATGAAGGAGACCTTTTCTTCATTAAATAGACGTTGAACATCAGACATTGCCGGATGCAAACCAAAGGATCGGCCGTCATTATTAATCACATCAAGAGGAAGTAAAGCATCCCTGTCCAGAGCGAGATTCGACCGGCTTTCACTGTATTCCGCATATTCGGAGGTGCTGGTAGGCACCAACATATTAAAGGAGTCGTGCCCACCAGATAACAGAATGCAAACCAAAGCCTTATAGTCGTCTGCCCCTCCGAAACCACTGCTGGCCGTAGCAGCATTTAATGCTTTTAGACTTATCAGGGATGAAAACATAGTTGAAGATCCGATGGCAGCACAACTGGCCGTTCCAAGGAAAGATCTTCTGGATATTCTTCGTAGATTATTCATTTTATCTTGTTAGTTAACCTAGTGTAAAACAGCGTAATCCGGTGAAATCATAATAAGGTAAATGGCTAATCTCACCCGGTTCTCCCGGTAATCTCCATATATCTGAGCGTCGACGGCTTCCTTAATGATTGCCCGGGTGCGTTGGGTTAATTGGCCATGGGTAAAAAGCAGGTCCAGTTTATTAATCAGGACTTCAGGATCCCGGGCAAAAGCGCGGAGATCATCAATGTTGAGTATCACTTCCGGGTTATTTTCTTCCCATCCATACATGACGGTGTTGTAAACCGCCCAGCGGTTAGCTTCATTGATAAAACCAATGCTGGTCCGGGAGTTATGAATCTGAAATTCCGGAGCTACGAGATCTTCATCGGCGATAGGGCCATTAGGCTGAAAATCAGGCAGGAAAAAATTAAAAACACTCTTTGCCGCCAGCACTGATTGTCCGGTGTTTTGCCAGAAATCGTAACAGGCATTCCAGAATCGATCATAATATTGCTCCGTATTTAGTGCCCGGGCAAAATGAGCATACCGGACAAAGGGTTCTCTAAGCATACCGCTGGACATATCATCCAGATACGCACAATCTCGGGCTTCGGGATCTAGTAGGATTGCCTTTATCACTGCCCCTAAATCTCCTCTTGTTCCCATCCCGTTATCGTCAAAAACCGATGCCACCCGTCCGATAAACTGAGGTGAGGGATTTGACTTGACCAGGCGCTGTATTAGTCTTCGTGCAAGAAAGGGACCGACATTTGCATGATTGTACAATACATCAATAGCGGACTCAATATCCTGCATTCCGGTTTGACCTGCAGGCACAGTGATCCCTCCCACGAGCTTCTTTTCACCTGGTTCGTGGTATTCATCGTACATTTTCATTGGCAAGGTCATGTCTGCCGTATAAATACCGATTCCAAAATACGGCGCTTCATCATACATGTTTGGCACGACCTCCGCGATACTTAATCCGGTCCAGATTTTTGCCATCTCCTTGATCTCACTCTGACCATAGGTCGGTATGTCATTGCCCTCTGCATCGCTTTTTCGGGTTCCGTCCTGATTTAATTCGTATAGTCCAATTGAAAAAAGTTGCATGATTTCTCTGGCATAGTTTTCATCCGGCCGGGTATTATTTTCCGGATCTGTTTTGGGATTATTAAGATGACTGAGGTAGAAGCCCATGCAGGGATGCAGAGAAACCTCTCTGAGCAGGTCCCGATAGTTTCCAAATGCATTTCGACTCATGATGTCATAGAAACTTGCCACACCATCTCCATACCCTTCCAACTCCGACTGAATGGAGATCACAAAGATCTCCGACAGGGCGAAAGCAACCCTTTGACGTAAGAGATCCTCATTACGCATATTTGCATCCCACCAGGCATAGTTAAATACAATCCAATTCGGTCTGCCTGGGATTTCAGATGAATCTCCCCCATTGGCAAGGTGCCACTCAATCACCTGATCAAAAGTCTCAGAGACTTTTTCTTGCATATTAGTGACCGGAGCCTGAATTTGTGCGTCAATCCAGGCATCGAAACCCATCCGAACTACCTGGTCGATTTCAGATTCATTGCCACCGAAAGATGCCTGAGCTAAGAAACGGGATGCCTGAAGGAACGAATCATCCAATCCATCTCCGGAAACTGATTTAACTGCCGAAGCTTTTTCATTCCATTGATCCAGCTCCAGTTCGCTACTGGCTGTCACGGAAACATCACCCTGGCCAGCTCCCAGGACCACCAAAGGAGACTGACCATATATTGTAAGAGTAAACAGGCTAAAAGCAAGAGGTAAGAAGGTTCCTTTCATTGGGCTACGACTTAAAACAAAAAACAAACAAATGTTACGATGTCCGCATTTCCCAGCATATTCCTTAATTGCTTTTAGAAATCTGCCGTGATTGACTATCAATGTTTAAAGTGTGCCGTAATTCCAGGGGTTTCATGAGGTAGATACCGATGAATCTGATTCCGTTGCCTTAAAAACAAAAAAAGAATAATATTTTTCAGGCAAACCTTGATGAACCTGGAAATGAGCGTGAAGGCAACCTATCGGCTGGATCTTTCACAGGTTGTAATTATCTTCAATACAAAATGAGGATTATGGATAGTGAAACCATCAGGATCCTGGTTATACTGGTTCTTTTTGCATTCATCCCCCTACTGTACCTTTTATTCTACTTTATCGCTCTCAAAAAATCACAAAAGAGATCTCCGTGGATAAGTGATTCCCAAATTCTCAAACTAATGTTTGAAAAACCGGACCGGTTTCTCTCCGCAGCGGACCTGGCCCTGGATGCCCAAATCCCAAAAAAGCTGGCAAAGAGAAGGTTGGCTAACCTATCGCTGAGTGGAGTGATTCGCTCTTACTTTACCGATATGGGGAAAACAAGTTATACCCTGCGTCCGGCAGATTCCGATCTCACCTTTATTGCTGAGCCAGTCTCCGAACTAACCTTTGAAGTCTTGATGGATCTTTTCACCCGCAATAATTACCAACTGACGATAGCCAGGATAATCGCCGGCACCGGATTGAGCCTCGCCCAGGTCAAAAAGGCAATTCGTGATTTCAAGAAAGACAAGGTAATCTACAGTATGCAGGATTTTCAGAGTAATAAAGTAATCCTGCTGAGAGAACCGTACCGCAGTAATCTCGCTTCCCTGAATACCCCGGCAATCGGAGAAGAAAAATTGAACCTGGAAACTCTAAGACAGGAAATGATGAATAGAAGGCAGCTGTCCGGTAGTGAGTTGGTCAGGAGGCATGATATCACCGCTGATAGAGCGGAAGATCTACTGGAACAACTCGCTGATAAAATGTCTTTGATAACAGAGATCGATGCAAAAGGTGAAAGGATCTACCGTTTAAATTGAAGACGAAAGGTTCTCGCGATCAGATGTCAGACCAATCAAGTGTCAATTCCCTATTCTGCTCAGCAGCCTGGATAATCGCCCGTATGATTTTTACATCAATGACTCCTTCTACTCCGTTGGCAATACTATCTCGGTTTTCCCGGATTGCAGTGACAAATTCATCCATCTGGGCAATCTGTTGAAAAGGTAAAGTGTTTTCAACCTGCAGGGCACCGAGATGGGTTTTACCTTGAGCACCGGTGGCATTAAATGCCGGGTTCAGTTCATACCAGAGGGACTTTTGCGATGCGAAAAATCGATCGACGTAGGTCGAGTATGAAGTTGATGAATTACAAATCGTTCCATCCGGAAATTCCAGTTACCAGTACATACTCTCGTAGATACCCTTGAATAGGTCTTTCCTGATTGTCTGGCCATGCGCCCGTACCTTCACCGGTAGTGCGGCTTTGCTTCGGCGAGCAGCTTGAATGGCATAGAGACCCAAATCGATGATGGCTCCTCCACCGCCCTTTTCCTTATCTATTCGCCATAATCCCGGACGGGCCATATCAAAACCGAGACTGGCTTCCATCAAACGGAGATTTTCCAATCCGTTTTCGCGGATCAGTTTCTGGACAGCCAGGTGATGCGGTTCAAAATACAGGCGGTATCCGACCTGTAGTCGGCGATTTTCCTTTCGGGCTACTTCCACCATTTCTTTGGCATCCTGCGTGGTAATGGCCATCGGCTTTTCACAGATGACATGCTTACCGGCCTTCAATGCCCGAATTGTATACTCGTGGTGGAGAAAATTAGGTAAAACAATATAGATGATGTCAATGGCTTCATTGTCTTGAATATCCTCGAAATTATCGTACCTATAAACATGGTTATCTGGAAAGCCATATTCGGTACTCCAGGATTTTCCCTTGGAAGGATCGCCGGTCACTACCCCTCTCAGTTCACACAACTTTGTGTGCCTAAGTGCCGGACCCAATTGTTGAGTACTATAATTTCCCAGACCAACCAGGGCTATTCCCATTTTAGACCGGTCCTGGATATCTACAAGGCGATTACCTAATATTGAGGCGGCGGCCAGTCCGGAGTTGAGGACAAAATCTCTTCTTTTCATCTGAAACTTAATATAGCCGCTCCTTTACTTCGTGGAGAATTATTTCGTTTTTAATCGGAAAATCAACGACCAAAAGAGATTATTTGAAGAAATATGATCTTCAATTTCCTGGAATTAATCATAATTCTTTCCCAAAATACCATCAAATCCCATTCAGGGATTAATAGATTTATTGCAGTCAAAAACTCTGATCGGTGCATTATTGCAACCAACAAGAATTAACGGCTTATTGTCATATTTCAAAATACTCAGATTCTTCACATCATATGGAACGGCAAATCCACTTTCTTTTTTCGAGAGCGCAGTAAATTGTCCTGTTCCATCTCCAAGCATCAATAATCCGAAACCTGCATCTGCACGGGTCGTTTCCACTTCGGCATCAAACATATTTCCGGCAAGCAGAATGTCCATATGACCATCCTGATTAAAATCTTTTACAGCAAAATCATTGACCGAAGAAATCTGAGCTTCAACCGGTAAATTACGCACCTTAAATTGACCACCTCCGAGATTTTCTACATAAACACTGGCAAAATTCAGGGCCTCGAGATGCAAAGCCTTTTCTAATTTATTCTCTCCATAAACTTCAAAAACATCTGAGGACGCAAATAAATCATAATTCTCAAATTTTTCCTTAATCATCGGTACTTGCTGAGAGGAGCACTCCCGCCCTCTCAGGGGGTATTGAATCCCGAAATTATAATACGTCAAGACCACATCTTTACTGCCATTATTGTCAAAATCATAATAATAAACCTCAAATGGCTCTTCTTCCGATGCCTTATATTTATAGTTTATTCCCAGATTACCCACCAGAAAATCTTCATCACCATCTTCGTCGATATCAGCAGTTTCGAGGCTAAACCACCAACCTTTTTGGGCATCCAATTCAGGTATGGAAATGCGCTTGAAATCCTGACCGGAATTCTTCAATACAATGATCGGTGTCCACTCTCCCACCAGTACCAGATCTTCTAATCCATCCTGATCGTAATCGGTCCACTGCAGATCATTGATCATTCCGATTTCCTGTAGATCAGGGGCCAATTCTTTTGTTTTATCCTTAAAAAAACCCTGCTCATTGACTAGTAACGTACTGCTCGCAGGTTCCGGATATGACCAGGGAATATGTCTTCCCGCCACCAACAAGTCCAGGTCACCATCCCGGTCAAAATCAAAGGCTCTTACCTTGGATCCACTGGAGGTGAACTTCGGAATTCTGGATTCGTCATAAGTCAGCACTCCCTTCCCGTCATTGACATAAAGGCGGTCCTGATAATGAGAATCATTAATTTTAAATTCATTTCCACCACTCACTACATATAAATCCAGATCACCGTCCTGGTCTGCATCGAAAAATAATGAACCCAGATCTTCGCAGTCTTTATGTTCTAAAAAGGATTTATTCTCCATTAGACTAAATCCTGTATTCCCATCCTGTAAAAACAATTGGCCGGGTTGCCCTTTGGCTCCCCCGACAAAGATATCTTCCAACCCATCTCCGTTCAAATCCCCGACCGATATCTGAGGCCCTTGAGTCGACATCTTTTGGGGAATCAGAACCTGCTTTTCAAAGTCATCGAAATCATTTTCCTTATGTTCAAATTGTAGGGGAAAGCCACTGGTAATTTCCGTAAAAACGGGTGTCAGGTTGGTCAATGCTGCTCCGGATGGCATTCGGGCTTCCGAATATTTAACGGTAAGTACCTGATCGGCTTTTACATTTTCCAGGTATTGAGTATGACCATCGGGCCAGGTTACTTTTATGGTATCGACCACCGAGTTCTTCCCAATTCCAAAATGGGCAATATGCTCACTCTGTGAGTACATCCCACGCACGCTGGTTATTTCTATGTACTGCGGACCATCACTGGTCACTATGCGCACTTTTGTACCTAAATTAACCACCGACTGATCATCGGCTATGGGTTGAATCCGTATCCAATGATTTTTATTTGCCGCATTATTCCGGTATACGAAAGCCTCATCATTTATATTATTCACTACCAGGTCCAGGTCGCCATCGTTGTCCAGATCGGCATAAGCTGACCCACTGGAAAAGGATTCCTGATCCAGGCCCCACTCTTCCATTTTCTTGGAAAAAGTCAGGTCACCATTATTTGCATAGATGTAATTGGATAATTTCTGGGACGGGACAATTTCCAGGGCTTTCTTGATATCCACCACATCCCAAACGGTAATATCTGCCGGAGGGTTGGGATGGCTTTGGATATAATCAAAAAGTTTCTTTTCCAGATATTTGGGAAACTCCTTGGATGCATCATTATTTCGAATATCGCGCATTAGTCCATTGGTGATATAGATATCCTTCCAGCCATCATTATCGAAATCTGCAATCAGGGGCGACCAACTCCAGTCGGTTGTAGCGACTCCCGCCAACTGAGCGATGTCACTAAAGTGTCCGTCACCCTGATTCAGATGTAACATATTGAACATATACTGGTAGTGTCCTCCATCGTCCACCACTTTCCAAAAAGCTTTAGGATTCATACCACTCATATTGGCCTTCAGACGATAATTATCTTCGGCTGCCATATCTACTACCATGATATCCAGATCTCCATCATTATCGATGTCTCCCGCGTCAACACCCATGCTACTGAAGGAAACATGATTAGCACGATCATATAATTCATTCGTAAAGGTGCCATCTCCGTTATTGATAAATATCCAGTCCTCTATCCAAAAATCATTGGCAATAAAGAGATCGGTCCACCCGTCACCATTGAGATCACTACAGGTCACACTGTTGGGAAAACCCGTTCTGGACAAGCCCGCTTTACGGGATACATCCACAAATTTACCCCCTTCATTTGCATACAGATAGATACGGTATTCAGGTAAGGACAGATCCGATTCATGGTACTTTGAATAGTGTCCCGGATTGGGGGGTTGGTTACACAAGAACAGATCAAGGTCACCGTCCTTATCATAATCCAGAAAAGCAGCGTGCCGGGTACGGGCATCATTATCTACTCCATATTCTTGTGCCTTTTCGACAAAAGTGGCATCTCCCTGATTTATATAAAGCTTGTTCCTGCGCAATTCAGGATCATCATCATAAAGTTCGCGCGTCACATATATATCAAGGAAACCATCGCCATTTACATCTCCGAAAATCACCCCGGATGACCAACCGCCATTATCCTTAATTCCGGCCTTGCGGGTAATGTCATCAAACTTCATATCACCCCGGTTGAGATAAAGCTCATCTCCAACCTGATTTCCCGCAAAAAATATATCCTGTAATCCATCATTATTCAGATCCCCGATAGCGATCCCTGATCCACCATAAAAGTTCGAGTAGATCATGATGTTATGCTCCTTGAGATCTTTTAGTTTGTTGTTAAACTTGATCCCTGTCTCGGCAGAGGGAAGAAGAGAAAACAAAGGTTCTCCATTTAAAGCATTCGATTTGGGTTCAGGCCCGGAAAAAGCAGAACTAATACCGACTAAAATGACAAAAAGCAGGTATCTCATAACACATTCCTTTATATTCACCAAGTTTCAATTTTTTTTACCTAAAACACAACTATTCAGTTGATTTTTGGACGAGTAGTGTCGTATAAATGGCAGTTTTGACACCTCGTATAGTAAGAACGAAAGCCACATCCTTTTTGTCTTAAATCAATTGATCAACTTAAACATATTTAAGCCTTTAAATTTTGTATTTATTTTGTTAAATATGCGAAACATACTCGCCTTCATAGATGGTATTTATCTCTCAGCGATTCTCTATTTTCACACTCAGTTATTCTAAATTATCGATATGCGAATTTTAGCCTTGAGTATTTTGGCGGGATTTCTTCTGCTTGGATGTGCTAAAAAACAAACAGAGCTGGTTTTTGACGTAAATTTTCCCCGGCTGGGTTCAGAGTCCTCCCTTCGAACGACAGATCTGAACGGTGATGGGATCAAAGACATTGTCCTGGGTGCCGGGGAAAACGAATATGTCGAAACCGCTCAGGGAATACTTGCCCTGGACGGATCATCGGGAGAAGTCCTCTGGCAGCAGGCAGCAAAAGATCTCGTTTTTGGATCTGCAACTTTTATCGATGTGAACCGCGATGGGGTTGACGATGTTTTTATCGGAGGTCGTCGCTGCATCTTTAAGGGCATTGATGGGAAGACCGGCGAACTTCTATGGACCTATGATCCGGATCAATATGCAGACGATAGTGTATTAGGTCATGCTCATCTGAATTTCTACAATAGCCAGGTTATTCCGGATCAGAATAATGATGGAATCGGAGATCTGCTAGTCCAGAATGGTGGCAATCCGACGATCGGACCCGGAATTTGGAAAGGACGGATTGCCGGCATACTGTTAATTATCAATCCTTTGGACGGAAGCATCATCGCCGGTGACACCATGCCTGATGGAATGGAGTCTTATATGTCTCCCCTGGCTTTCCAGCAAAAGGGTGACGATGAGTACTCCGTTATTTTCGGTTCAGGAGGTGAAACCTTTGGCGGAAGCCTCTTTCTGGCCAAACTCTCCGACCTGCGAAACAACAACCTGGGAAATGCCCGGATTCTTGTCACTGAAGAAGATCATGGGTTTATTGCCCCACCTGTTCTGGTTGACATCAATCAGGATGACTACCTGGATATCGTTGCGATTTCACATGCGAGCACGGCTTTTGCCATAGACGGCAGGAACTTCGAGATCTTGTGGAAGACCAGGATCGATAGTAGTGAATGTAGTAACAGCTTTGCTGTCGGCAATTTTACTGATGACCGGATCCCCGACTTTTTCACTTTTGTGAGCAAGGGGGAATGGCCGAATAATACCGGTTCGCTTCAGATCCTTCTTGATGGCAAAGACGGTTCTATCCAATATCAAAATACCTTGGGTTGCACCGGATTTTCCTCGCCGGTTGCCTATGATCTGAACGGTGACGGCAGGAGTGAAGCCATAATCAGTATAAATGAATTCGATTGCGAGCAGGGTTTCAGCGGTGATATCGGAGAGATTGAAAACAAACTAATTGCCATTGATTTTGCCAACGGTACTGAATATGTCATCGATTCCAAGAAAAGATTCAAGAATATTTTTACCACACCCTGGATTGGTGATCTGGACAATGACGGATACCTGGACATCATTCACTGCCAGTATTTCCACAGTACTCCATATATCACCGCCTTCCTGGGCCTGGAGGTGAAGAGAATCAGTACGCACATCAAGATGAAAAGTGAAGCGCTCTGGGGTGGATATATGGGATCCGGAGGTGATGGGATTTTTTAAAGACGCTCCGGCGGATTTCATGTTCTAAGTTTGTGAATCTCAATTACTGGTATTGGTCTTCCCTGGTGACTTCCACACTCGAAATGATCACCTGACGAGTAAGGGACTCTCCGAACGTTTCGGCGTTGGGACAGTGTGTTTGCCAGGTATAGAATCGACTCATTTTACTCAGGGAAGAATAATGGTCCGTCTTACTATCTCTCAATCATTTAAACGCAGCAGGAGTCTTAAAACTGAATTGAGTCATGAGCTCCCCTGGGCCCGAAAATCAGATAAATGCAGGGTAAAAAAATTACCCCCTGATCCAGAACCAGAGGGTAATTTTTCAAACGATATTTACGTGTAACTTTTATTCAGTTCCACCATCCCACCATACACGGGAGGTGTAATTATCAAAGTTTCCTTGGTCAAAATTCGGATTGGAAGCAACCTCTCCGGCCGGATAACGTAACCTTCTGGGTATTTCACCACCGGTTTCGTTAGATTCCCGGGAAGTGAAGGGAACCAATACTGGATAACCGGTTCTTCTCCAGTCATTCCAGGCTTCCCACCAGTTGAAGAATTTACTTACCCACATTTGTTCTCCGATCATTTCCAATGGGTCTCTTGAACCATATGGATAGGTAGCAAGATAATTAGCTACCTGCTCGTCGGTAACAACCAAAGTCGCATCGAAAGGCGTATACATCTGCATGGCGGATTTTACTCCGGCTTCGTAATGTTCCTGAGCTGTACCCGGTACGGATCCAATTCCTCTTTCGATGGCTTCTGCCATGAGAAATTCTACTTCAGCGTGATTCATGATCATATAAGGATCATCATCATCAAGCATTTTAGTATTGATTCGAGAATAGGTATTATCCATGACGACATCTTCACCAAACATACCATCAATGTCAGATTTAGCAAATCCAGGCGGTACCCCCAGCTGATCGAGTGGATTATCATTAAGAATAGTCAGGTCAGTCGGAGTCCAATTGTAGATACCTCCACTGAGCACCATCAATCTCGGATCATCATCATCAGCGGTAGTCAAATCATCACCCTTTAGAAAGTTGATAAGGGTCTCACTCAAATGATTGGGATTACCTCCGTCACCCGGATAGAATGCTCTGGAGATACCATTCTGATCCTGCCATTCGGATGGACCAATATCCATTGGTATCCAAACATTGTCTCCATTGTCTCTGAACACTCCATTTGAAACTGCCTTGCTTACATAAGTAGCAGCCATACCAGCATCCACGTTAGAGATACGCATTGCCAAACGCAACATAATACTGCTTCCAAATCTTTTCCACTTATCAATATCACCCTGATAGATCATATCTGCTGACGCAAATCCTTCATCCGGATTCGAAGCACTCATAGCACTGACCGCCTCATCCAGCTCTTTCAAAAGATCAGGATAGATAGCTGATTGCTTATCATATTTGGGGAAGAAGACCCCGTCAATGCCCTGGTTGGCTTCCGTGTAAGGCACAGAACCATACCAATCAGTAACACGGGCAAAACTCCAGGCCCGGATGATGCGGGCTGCATTTCGCATATTCACCTTATTTCCGGCATCATATCCATCCGGTCCGGTCTGCTTCATGATTTCAGCAATATGCTTCAACTGATCCTGATAGGTAAATTCAAAAGGAGCAGCAGCAGTCTCGGCATTGTGGGTGTAGTAATTTCCATTACTGGAAATTCCACCTACGGTAGTCACTTGTTGGATCGCACCGGCACATAGCCCGATATTGGTTCGCCAGTCGATGTATCGATTGTCACCGGTAGAACCGTTAGATGCAATACCTAGCTCAACCGCCGAGAAAAGATAATTCAGATCTATTTCGGTTACTGCCTGAGGATTAATATTCAAATCATGCAGTTCGTCGGTGTCACAACTGGTCATCAGCAGCAAACCGACAGACATGCTGAGAATTAAACTATATATATTATAAAATTTCATTACTTATCGGTTTTATTAATTAAAAGTCTGCTTTCAAATCGAAGCCATAACTACGGGTAGCCGGGAATCCGAAATAATCCAGACCCTGTCCACCATTATTGTTATTATAACTTGATTCAGGATCGATATTCGGAGTATTCTTCAACAGAATCGCCAGGTTACGGCCTACGAAAGACAGACGTAAATTAGCAAACGGTGTCTTATTGATAAATGTCCTCGGGAAGTTATAGCCAAAAGAGATCTGACGCAATTTGATGAATGAAGCATCATACGTAAAGACTTCACCAGTTCTGGCAGCATTTCCCCAATAAGTCCGTGCTTCTGAAGGAGTCAATGTCTTGCTAAACGGAGAGTAAATCGGAGATCCGTCATCGTTGGTTCCTGTTTGTGTTACTCCCTCTACCACTAGCGGATCCTTTCCAACCCGACCCTGTAAAGAAGTCTCGGTCAATCCAGCCTGCGTCAAACGAACATTAGTACCAGAGTAAATATCGCCTCCGATTTTAAAGTCAATAAGGAAATCAAGATTGAAATTCTTATACGTAAAGGCATTATTTAAACCACCAGTCCAATCGGCGATACCATTCCCAATAATTTCATAACCAGCTGACTCAATGGGTGAACCATTGTTTGAGTCATATACTTTCTGGCCATTTGGCGCAGTTCTATGCACCAATCCGGTAATCATACCAAACGGATAACCAACAATGTGCTTGGTAAATACTGTTCTGGTACGTGGTTCCTCAATGGTCAACTCTGAAGCACCCTCGATAAGGGATACAACCTCATTGTCATTTTTCGCTACGTTGAAAGATACATCCCAGGTAAGTGGTCCTCGAACCGGAGTACCGGAAAGTAGGAGCTCAATACCATTATTTCGCATCTCACCCAGGTTTACCGTAGTACGTCCAAAGCCAGACGCTCTTGATATGGTAGCATCCAAAATATCCTCTGTCGTTTTCTGTCGGTAGTAAGTGACATCCAATCCGAGACGATTATTGAAGAATCTTAAATCAAATCCAAATTCGATCTCCGTTGATGTCAAAGGCTTAATATCCGGATTCGGAATCAAACCATTCTGACCACCAGCTGAGGAGAATGACGCCAGCGTATAGCCTAAGTGGGTTTGTTTTAGGGAATAAGTCAAGTTAGTGGCATATGGATTGATCGTTACATTTCCTACCTGCGCCCACGATGCTCTGAATTTACCAAAGCTAAGTGCAGAGGAGGTAGGAATGTTTAAAGCATCCGTGAATACAAAACTCAAACCCAATGAAGGATAAAGGATGTTGTTATTCGCCGGATTCAGCACCGAGAACCAGTCTTTTCTCGCGGTAGCCGTCAAATACAAATAGTTATTGTATCCGATTTCGGCAGAACCATAAATCGAATTAATTCCACTCTCATTGAAACCGAAACCAAAGCTTCGGGTTACGGTATTATTGATAGCCTCGAAGAATGGTACGTTAAAGCCACTACCGTTGGCACTAATGTCCTCAAACTGTCTTCTCATCCGGTTACCACCGAAGAAGGCGTTCACAGAAATACTACCAAACTCCTTGCTCACTCCAAGAATATATTCCAGGTTAATCTCACGAACCCGTGACTCACCTTCGCTCAAACTACCACCTCTTTGATAGCCTGTGCCTTGAGGAACCAAATCCGTTTCCCGTCGAGTGTACCAGTCCATTCCGGCACGACCCTGGATATATAACCAGTCAGTGATATCATATCTTAATTGTCCCGAAGTAATCAATCGGTCACGGGTATCATCATTGTCAAACTGATAGGATACCCACCATGGGTTCTGGGTCCAGTTTGCACCTGATCCATTTCCAATCGGATATTCCTCACCTACGCTTTTACTAAAAGAAGTGTAGAGATCCGGATCCAGTCCATCTGGTACAGCACCCAATTTATTGGGATCACCCTTATACCAGTCGATATTTCCATTTACCGGCAAGTATGCCATGGAAAGAATACCATTGGCCGGAGAGTCGGAGAGATAAGGACGATTCTTGGCTTCCTCATGCGAGTAAAGCACTTTTGCCGTCAGTGTCAATCTTTCTCCGAACTTAGAATTGGTTGACAACGAAACATTCGTCCGGTCAAATCCTGAATTTGGTATAATGGACTCATTTCTTAAATCTGCCACAGCAAAACGGAAATTCTGAGTAGCACTTCCTCCGGTAAGAGCCAGGCTATTAGTCAATGTACTACCAGTGCGGTAATACCGGTCATAATTATTACCTGCATCGCTGTATGGCTGCGTTGTTCCATCAAAAGCAACAAAATTTGCTGCACTTTCCAATCTCGGACCCCAGGAATTTAGATTCCAGCCAAAGCCCTCACCTTGATTTCTGGGTGCGACGGGAATTCTCTCGGCATCCGGATTGGTGGGATCGGTTGAAATAAAATCTCCCTGACCATACTCGGTCTGATACTCACGCAAGTCATTGATTCGATCAAAGGTATAGTTGGACCGAAACTCCACTCCGATACCTTTCTTCTTGGTTCCTTGCTTGGTAATAATATTGATAACCCCATTTGCTGCACGAGAGCCGTAAAGAGCGGCAGCACTGGCACCTTTCAATACCGTAATGGAAGCAATATCATCCGGATTAATACTGGAAAGTCCGTCACCTTCGTCACGACCACCCCAAATACCGGCTTGTCCAAAGCCGGAGTTATCCATTGGAATACCATCCACTACATAAAGGGGTTGATTATTACCCTGTAGTGAAGCATTACCGCGAATGATAATACGGCTGGAACCAGCTGGTCCAGATGCAATGTTACTCACGTTAACTCCGGCGATCCTTCCAGAAAGAGCATTCGCTACATTCACCTCCCGGGCTTCCTGGAATTCGTCACCAGACACATCTGTTACCGAATATTGAAGCGCCTTGGTAGATCGCTCGATACCCAAAGCAGTCACAGTTACTTCCTGCAACTGAACTCCCGGACTTAGGAGTACATTAATTTCTGATTCCGATCCAACAGTAATCTCTTGAGTACTGAAACCGGTATAAGAAAATTCCAGCACAGCACCAGGCTGTACTGTAAGCTCATAGGAACCATCAAAATCGGAAACTGTTCCGTTTGTAGTTCCTCTTTCAAGGATCGTTACCCCAATCATGGGCTCGCCATCCTCAGAATTCGTTACTGTCCCCCGGATCTGTTGCTGTGCCATTGCAAAGCCGCAGATAGCCATGAAGAACAGAAGTAGTAAAAAATTTCGTTTCATATGGCAGTAGATTATGTAAATAAAATGTTTATTTTAATCCAAATTTAATTTGGTTTCGAATATCCAGTTCCCGTAAAAATTTTGAGACCCTTCTGACTGATTCACATCTCTTCTCAGGAGAAGGGGTCGAAGCAAAATCCGTCTGAATGGCTATACTTAAATCACTGATTTTCAATAAGAAGAATTCTAATCTACTCATAAATACTAGAAAAATAAGTCTATAATTCAGGAATAATTCAACTTCATAAAAGGTGTTGAGATCGAAAGAAATTGAATATAGACAAATTTGTTTTTATGCAAAAATTAAGTGTTTAAAAATTAGAATTTCACACTAATAACGAAAAACAAACCTGAATTGCTTCGTGTTTTGCAATAATGGTTTTCTTCAATATCCTGCGAATTAAATACTTTTTCGATAACTTTTTGGATGATTTTCAACAGTATTTGTGGTGATATTCCTGCCCAGTTGGCCACAAAACAGGCCTCGAGAGTCATAAATGCTAAAAAATACTCTGGATTTATCAGGCATAATTCGATGAAAAATTCCAGGCAATAATCGGAATTTCTGAATTATGAATTATTGTATTTCAATTTATAATTCATGATGAAATATCTCTCTAAATCAGATATTTGATGAAATTGACAAACATCCTAATTTTACTGTAACTCACAGAATATCAAGGAATTTCATTGATATTTTCAGCCATATTTACGAACGGATTTCGTCCGAATTTCTTCAGAGATTGGACATAAGCAGGAAGCCAGGTCGAACCAACAGCAGCAATGATCCTGGATCATCGTGGTACCAATCCTGGTCCTGTGGAACATCCAGAACCATGGGCCGCCTGGGTAGATCCGGTTACAATGCAGAGCCTGACCAAATATCATTCTGTGATTGAGACAACTAGTGGCTATTGTTCCAGTGAATTTATTGGCATATGGGGGTAATCGACTATCCGTCCCTCTTGTCTGTATTGGTAAACTCATGTGATCTCCACTCCTGTTTGATAATCCAGGATCTGGAGAGTTTAACCTATACCTGACGGTCAGATTGGTTCGAACCAGCAGATATGCTGAAGAATGAACAATTGGTTGGGTCAATCCGTCGGTCGATAGTCCAGCATTAGTAAGCGAGGTTTACAGAACCAGCAGGAGTGGGATGGATCAGAAAGCAATTGTCTGCCTGAAATCTCTGTGGGCACAATAACGTTGAAAGAGATAGCCAGGTCACTTTGCAAGAGCTGAGAAGAGACAAAATGGAATATGGAACACAAAAAAAATACCCCCTGACAAAAGCCAGAGGGTATTTTTCAAGACAAGACTTACTTGGAATCTTTTTATTCAGTTCCACCATCCCACCAAACACGGGAGGTGTAATTATCAAAGTTTCCCTGGTCAAAGTTCGGATTGGAAGCAACTTCTCCTGCCGGATAACGGAGTCTGCGTGGAATCTGTCCTCCGGTCTCATTGGACTCATTAGATGTAAATGCAACCAACACAGGATAACCGGTTCTTCTCCAATCATTCCAGGCTTCCCACCAGTTGAAGAACTTGCTTACCCACATTTGTTCTCCAATCATTTCCAGGGGATCTCTTGAAGCATATGGATAAGTGGCCAGATAATTAGATACTTGCTCATCCGAAACGGTAAGGGATGCGTCGTAGGGTGTAAACATCTGCATGGCAGATTTAACCCCTGCATTATAATGCTCCTGAGCTGTACCTGGTACGGATCCGATTCCTCTTTGAATAGCCTCGGCCATCAGGAATTCTACCTCCGCATGATTCATGATCATGTAGGGATCATTATCATCCAGCATTAAGGTATTGATCCTGGATTAAGTATTATCCATGATCACCTCTGCTCCGGCAAGACCATCCAGATCCGATTTGGAAAATCCCGGAGGAACTCCAATCTGATCC
>JAGQWZ010000084.1 GCA_020436835.1 Saprospiraceae bacterium
CAATAATCACACTCTGGTGGAGATCATAGAACTTTTTGAAACCTGACATATCTCCAAAAGTGACTCGCTTTCGCACGGTAGATGGAGTAATGGTGAGGGTCTTAATGGTCTCAAGAATTAAATCGCAGAAATAACGGTAAAACGCATTTTCGATTTGTTTTAATTCATCGATCGTCTTGTCTGGAAAAGCATTCTTTAAATTGGTAGATACCACCTGGACCCTGTATCGAAGTATTTTATGCAGAATAAAATAAAGAAGATCAGATAGTAGATATAGAAGGGGAAAGGGAAGCCACGAGATCAGATAAATGATTGGCAGGGATAAATAATAAATGAATGCTGTCAATTGTATCTTAATAAAAAATTACACGAAGACGGTAAAAATACAATGCCTTACATTAACCTTGTTTAATCTCACAAGGTTTCTTCTTATAGGGTGAGGGTTCCGCTAGGAATAAATGGATGCGGTAAACTTGCGTGATCCCCCGCTGTTTCTGAACTCGCAAAGGTAGATTCCCTGCCAGGTCCCCAGGTCGAGCCTTCCCTGGACTATCGGAACGGTAATGGTTGTACCTATCATTGCGGTCTTAATATGAGCGGGCATGTCATCCGGTCCCTCCAGATCATGTTGAAGAAAAGGAAGATTCTCCGGTACCACCATATTGAAGATGCTTTCGAAATCGGTTCTTACCGATGGATCGGCATTCTCATTTATGCAAATGGCTGCTGACGTATGCTTTATGAATAAGTGGAAAATTCCATTCTCGGGCAAGAGGTCTATTTCATTGAGAATCCTATCCGTTACCAAATGGTAACCACGGGGATAAGTCGGCAGACTGAAATGATAGTGTTTGACCACGATTGTTGAAATTACTAATTAAGCCGACGAAGGTAGCTTATCTTGAGATCTTCGGACATTTTAAATTTCCGAAATAATACACCAAACCAATTGACAGGAAATTGTAGGAGTCTTTATTGGCTCCATCACCCCGTTGCCGGCCTTCCATCCCAAATAGGTTTCCTTCTTCATCCGGTAGAGATGGGTCCGAAGCCAAAGCGGCGATATCTGCTACTCCCGGCCGATTACCCCTCACTTCACCCATATCCGGATACACCGTACTTACATCATCGAGGTAGTCAGTGAATAGTTTGCGAAAGCTCACTTCCACATTGAGACTCCATTCAGCGGTGAGATCAAATTTTAAGCCTCCTCCATAATTTAATGCCTTTTGGAAAGTGGCATATTCTTCTCCGATAAATTGACCCTCGGTTCCCAATTCCCGAAGTGGAGGTGTCTTTTCCCCATTGTAAATAGCATATGGATTGTACGTGAAAAGAGAAGCACCAAGAAATAAATAAGGAGTGTAGAAATAATCTCTACTGCCATGGATATAGGGAAAAAAATTGAATTCAAAATGAGCGCTTAAATCGCCCAGATGGGTTCTGAAATTAATATTCCTTCGTCTTTCAAAGGCATTATCCGAGTTGGCATCATCCGCCCGGAGAAAACCATAGTTTATTCCAAGCCGGGCACATAGACGATTGTTAAAATTATACCGGGCAATAGCTCCACCTGCAGGACCTGGGTGAGTCACGTCAAACTGGGTATTGAGATCACCAAAGTAAAAGGCCCCACCTAACCATCCTCCCAACTCAAATCCTTGTTGCGCCTGGACACTCATCCATAGCATACTAAGGATAAAAATCTTACAAAAATTTCGATATAGTTCTTTCATGTGCTTCGCTCACGCCCTAAAAGTCTCATAGAAAACGGTAAATGACGGGCTCTATTGCCTTGCCACGTCTTACCCTAGTCTTTGTTTGCCAACTGACCACAGGCAGCATCAATATCCTTGCCACGACTGCGTCTGACCGTGACTGAAACTCCCCTTGACGCTAGCCGGCCGGCAAATCTATTAATCTTCTCCGCATTTGACTTTACCCGATCAAAACCGGCAATAGGATTATACTCTATGATATTTACCACTACGGGAAATGCCTGACAAAACCTTGCCAAGTTATCAGCATCTTCAATACCGTCGTTGAAATCCTGGAAAGCAATGTATTCAAGCGTGATTTTATTATGCGTTTTGTGGTAAAATTGAGTGAGAGCAGACTGAAGTACCTCCAGATTATTTTGTTCATTAATCGGCATGATCTCGTTTCGTTTATCATCGTCGGCGGCGTGTAATGATAAGGCGAGATTGAACTTGACGGCATCATCTGCTAATTTGAGTATCATCTTAGCAATACCGGCAGTACTAACTGTAATCCTCTTTGGAGACATATTTAGACCATCTGCTGCCGTGATCCTTTCTATCGACTGCATAACCGGTTTGTAAGCCAGAAGCGGTTCACCCATTCCCATAAAGACTATATTGGTCAGAGGATGTCCAAAATGTTCCAGGCTTTGTTCGTTGACCTGGAATACCTGATCATAAATTTCACCGGGATCGAGATTCCGTACCCGGTTCATTTGTCCTGTAGCACAAAATTTGCAGGACAAACTGCAGCCTACTTGTGAACTCACACAGACGGTATATCGATTTTCTGAGGGAACCGGAATGAGGACAGACTCGATCAAATGGCCGTCATATAACCGAAATCGGCTTTTTATCGTTCCATCATTACTACGTTGAATCTTATCAAGCCGGATCGGTTGAATAGTGAAAATCTCTGGCAGGCGCTCCCGTAAATCCTTGGATAAATCCGTCATCTCTGAGAACGTACCGGAACCTTTTTGCCAGATCCATTTCCAGATTTGACCGGCACGAAAGCGGGGCAATCCCAGTTCACCGGTAATATATGCCTCCAGTTGTGAATGGTCAAGATTTCGGATATCAATTTTCTTACTCACAGAATTCATCGGACAAAGATAGGTCAGTTAGTTGATTTTCAATTGATTGATTCTGGACAAAGGATACCACCGTTTCTATTATCTTCGTTTAATTCAAAAGCATTTTTCTACTGTTATATGGAGATTTACCGGAGTAAAAGTGCATGGAAACTCTATGCCATGGTGGTCGGTGTAGTGATCATCGTGGCTCTGGTTATCGCCTATAGCAGTATCCTTGCAAATAACTTAAAGGCCAGCGAACGAGAAAGAGTGGAGCTCCTGGCAAAAGCCTACGAAGATCTTTTCAAAGATCCTGATCTGGAAAGAGATGTAACGCTCGCAACAGAAATCATCGAAGCCAACAAGACAATACCGGTCATTCTGGTCAATCCCGAAACGAATGAGATATTACAATGGCAGAATTTTCCGGATGCAAAGAATGAGTTAATTATTCAAAAGGAATTAGATAAGATCATCGAGGATGGTGACAACGGTATCGTCTTTGAGTATCTCGATTTACGGTATGCCATCTATTACAAAGGATCTGATCTAAATGCATACATTACCTATTTTCCCTACTTCATCTTACTGGTCCTGCTTTCTTTTATGGCCATTGGCTATGTGTCGGTGACCTCAGCCAGACAGGCAGAACAGAACCGGGTATGGGTGGGAATGGCCAAAGAAACAGCACATCAGTTAGGTACCCCCATCAGTGCGATCGTTGCCTGGATAGAACACTTGAAGGTTATGTCGGAGGAGAATCCCGATAATTTGGAAATCATCTCGGAACTGGAAAATGACGTAGGTCGGTTGGACCTGATTGCGGACCGGTTTTCAAAGATCGGAAGTGCCCCAAAGCTGGAAGGAAAAAATGTGATCGAAGAGCTGCAAAAGACCGGTCAGTATATGCAACGAAGGGCATCCCGCAAAGTTCGATTTGAGTTTCCGGACAGCCAGTCTGAAGCGGTATACGCCAACATCAACGCGCCTCTTTTCAATTGGGTGATTGAGAATCTCCTTCGTAATGCCCTGGATGCAATGGATGGTGAGGGCTTGATCAAAGCCCAGGTCCATTCAGAGAATAAAACCTTGCAGATCGATATTACGGATTCGGGAAAAGGTATTCCATCCTCCAAGCAAAAGCTGGTTTTCAAACCTGGGTTTACCACGAAAAAAAGAGGTTGGGGTCTGGGCCTTTCATTGGCTAAGCGTATTATTGAAGAATATCACGGAGGTAAGATCTATGTATCAAAATCGGAACCTAATGTTGGAACCACCTTTACGATAAAGCTTCCCCTGGGTGTGAAACCAGACCACGCAGCGCAAAGCGAAGAAAATCTCCTAGAAGCTAAATCCCAGCGATAGTTGGTAAGAAATCTGGGTATCCTTATCATTTCGAAGCATCGGCACATTACCGGAGAAGCTACTAAAACTCCTGTCCATTTGAGACCTCGTTACATCCAGTAGCCCAAAATTTCCTCTTACGCCCAGATAGAGTCCCTCATTTAGGTAGAAATTTAAACCGGCAATGTAACCAAGCTCCAGAAATCTAAATAAATTGCCATCCTTGGTGTCATACTCATAGTAGGCCCCCACCTGGGTTGGAATACTCACCTGTTCATTGGAAATCCTGATCTGCTGAGTTCCAAATTGACTGGCTTCCCGGGCCTCGTCACCCAGAAACCGGTAATCCAGGTTTAGATTAAATTCGTTTACAACCGGGCTGGTGCCGGTAAATTTGAGCTGACCCGCTCCCACGGATCCGGCTAAAAGGGAAATGCTGATACCGGCATTTATTTCAAAGCGGCCAAATTTTCCATATGCCAGCAAAGGAAAGTCCAGGTAATTATTGGAAATGTTGACCGTCATATTCCGGTTGCCGGTGACCAGTATCGGATTTGGATCCCGCTGGACCAGAAAAAAGGAAGACCCATCATAACTATATTTTCCACCTCGTTGAGTGTAGGCAAATTCACCTTTCAATCCGAAAATATCGGTCAAAGCGTATTTGAATATGACTCCAATATGGAATCCGGTACCTCGGTCATAAGATTCAGCTTCATCCAATGGTCCATTGAAAGTATTATAGTTTAACCCCGCTTTGAAACCGTAGGACAAACGATTTTGAGCGAAAAGTTCACGACCACCGATAAATAGCGTTAAAATCAGGATGGTGCATAGGGATCTGTTCATCAGGAGATTGATTTTTGTTTTTATCAAAACGATAGAATACTACTTTTGTGACCGCGAAAATAGTATTCATGAGTCGACGCAACAAATTAGAGAAGTTTGCCGAATTACTCACCTTCAAAAATGTATACCAGAATTACTCCTTCAAGGATCCTTCCATCCACTATTTAGGGGGTGAGCTGGTAGAAAGAAAAGGACGCTGGGCACAAACACATTTTAAGAATGACCATCCCATAGTCCTGGAACTAGCCTGTGGTTGGGGTGAATATACCCTCGAATTAGCCCGGCAGGTACCGGATCAAAACTTCATGGGCGTCGATGTAAAGGGAAATCGAATCTGGAAAGGAGCTAAATCGGCGCTGGATCAGGCATTGGATAACGTCGCTTTCTTACGTACCCGGATCGAACAGATCGAACATTTCTTTGAAAAAGGAGAAGTGAGTGAGATCTGGATTACTTTTCCGGATCCATTCCTGCGAAAGAGTAAAAGCAATCGTCGGCTCACTGCCGCACATTTCCTTAGAAAATATCAACAGATCCTACCTGAAGCAGGCATTGTCCACCTAAAAACTGATTCTCCTGAACTGTATGATTTCACTCTCGAAACATTACAAGATGTAACGTTTTGTGAGGCAGTGTATAGCGATGAGGATATTTATGGCAAGAGTAAAGTCTTGCCCCACCCGGCACTGGAAATCCAAACAAAGTATGAGAGGATGCATTTGGAAGCAGGCAAGACCATTAAGTATGTCCGCATCCGGATGTCGAAAACCTGGATACAGAGTTAGCCAACATCTAATCTTCTGCAGTTCTACCGACCTACGTGTACCAGCAGGACAGAGACATCAGAGGGAGATACCCCGCTGATCCGGCTGGCCTGACCGATCGTCCGGGGTTTGATACGAGTCAGTTTTTCCCGTGCTTCTGCCGACAATGAAGGCAGGGCATGATAGTCGAAGGTATCGTGTAATCGCACCGATTCCAGACGATTCATCTTGTCTACCATCTCTTGCTCCTTTTCGATATAGCCGGAGTACTTCATATTAATTTCAGCTAGCTGTTGGGTTTCACTGTCAAAGCGCTGCAGGGCTTTATCTAACTCTGGAAGCGCTGAACGAAGGGCTTTAATGTTGATATGAGGTCGCAGCAGAATCCCAAGGAGTTTTACTTTCTGCCTGATTTCTGCCGATTGGATCGAATTGAGATAACCATTGATCTCATCCGGCGCTACGCTGAAATTCTCAAAATAACGGATGATTTCTGCCGATTTAGTTTCTTTTTCTCGGACCCTTTCCATCCGCTCATCCAGATGATTCATACCGATTTGCGCCACTTTGGGAGTGAGTCGCAGATCGGCATTATCCTGACGGAGTAGAATTCGATACTCTGCCCGGGAAGTAAACATCCGGTAAGGCTCCTCTGTTCCTTTGTTGACCAGGTCGTCGATTAACACTCCAATATAGGCATCGGATCTGCCTAGGATAAACGGTTCTTTACCGTGGATGGCCAGGTGGGCATTTATTCCGGCCACCAATCCCTGACTTCCGGCTTCTTCATAGCCGGTTGTACCATTAATCTGACCCGCGAAGAATAGATTTTTAACGAGGTGGGTTTCCAGGCCCGGACTCAGCTGGGTAGGAGGAAAATAGTCATACTCAATAGCATAACCCGGACGAAACATCTTAACCTCTTCGAATCCGGGAATAAGTCTCAAGGCTTTGTACTGGACATCTTCAGGTAGCGATGAGGAAAATCCATTTACATAGATTTCGCAAGTATCCCGCCCTTCCGGTTCGACAAAAAGTTGATGACGTTCCCGTTCGGCAAAGCGGTCGATTTTGTCTTCTATGGAAGGACAATACCGCGGACCTCTACCCCGAATACGGCCGTTAAACATCGGCGACTGATCAAATCCGGTCCGAAGCATTTCATGGACTTTCGGATTAGTATATGTGATATGACAAGGGTGCTGATCCCGCAGAGGAGGGGTGTCGGTAAATGAGAACTTGGAAGGATGCTCGTCTCCCGGCTGAACTTCCATCCGGTCCCAGTGCAAGGACCTGCCATCTACCCGTGGAGGGGTACCTGTTTTCATCCTTCCGGATTCAAAGCCCAATGATACCAGCTGTTCCGTGATACCAGTGGCTGCTTTTTCGCCTGCTCTTCCACCTCCAAATTGTTTTTCTCCAATGTGGATAATCCCATTGAGGAAGGTTCCATTGGTCAAAACAACCGATCTTGCGGGAATTTCGAGGCCCATACCGGTCTGTACCCCGACGACCCGTTTATCCTTAACCACCAGTCCTTTAACCATATCTTCCCAGAAATCAAAATTCCAATGCGATTCCAGAATGAAACGCCATTTATGCGAAAAAATCATTCGGTCAATTTTGCCTCTCTGACTCGACATTATCCACCCCTTGGAAAGATTAAGCATGCGGAACTGTAGCATCGTATGGTCGGTGACAATCCCCGAATAACCACCCAGAGCATCGATCTCCCGAACGATCTGACCTTTCGCAACCCCTCCCATTGCCGGATTACATGACATCTGGGCAATGGTCTGCATATTCATGGTTACCAGGAGTACTCTGGACCCCATATTGGCCGCCGCTACCGCCGCTTCACAGCCCGCATGTCCGGCTCCGACAACAATCACATCGTAAGTGGGAAACATAAATCTATTCTATGACTGGAATTTTGAAGGTGACCTAGTCCGTACCTCCCTCTTCCACTAATACTGCATCATGAATGGAATACATAAGCCGGTTGATATCAGTGGCATTGAGTTCTAATCTTCCCCGCAAGGTAATTTGCTCGGCACTGTATTCTACTGGATTGGTGGCGTAGACATCCATTACGCTCTCAGGACCGGCACCACCGCAGAAGAAGCACATGGTATAAGGAAATGCAGAGAAGATGAATTCTTTATGACTTTTATATCCCTCCACCGGAATAATATAGCCTTTAACCTCCACTTCCTGTCCTTCCAAAGCCTGAATGTCCTCACTGAAGACCGGAACATCGACCTTAAAGCCCATCAATTCATCGTATTGTTTGGTATAGGTGATCTTGGCCAGGGTTTTCCAGGTGGATTCCTGGGCATCGATCCGGGTGAAAATACCAACGGCAAGAAGAATTAAGATTCCGAATTTAAGCTGCATAGTTTCCTGATTTAATTGATTACCAAGTCTTTAACATCAAAAGATGAAGCCTGGTTCTAAATTGATGTTAAAGCAGCACAAATTTAGGAAAGTTTGTATGAACCATCTCAAGAAAAGCATATCGCATCCATCTCAAGATCGAGTTGATGCCTTAACCTTCACTAAGTGTCTCCGATATATCCGTACGGAAAGCCTGCAACGCCGGAATTATGGCCGATAGCATACCGACCACCAGACAGCCACCCAGAAGCCAGAGTTCTTGTTGGAGAAAAACTAATCCGGTAATGCTGTAGCGATAGGCATCCTGCATTTTAGTTGCGAGAAATTCAACGGATAAATGGCTTAGGCTCAGGCCCAAAATATAACCAAGGATGGCTATCAATAATCCCTCAAACAGAATGAGTATGAACAATTTGAATCTACCTGCTCCCATGACTCGCATTAATGCCAATTCATATTTTCGATCCTTCAATGATCCGAGCAGTGAGATAAAGACGCTAAATCCGGACACAAACACAATCACCCAGGCCAATATCTTGAGAGTCTCCAAACCTACCCCCATCATACTGAAGAGACGGTTGATTTCGATAGCCGGAGTAGCTGCCTGTAGATCTGTATTTTCGTTGATGTTGCGCTGCATATTTAGTGCCTGATAACTGCGGTTTTTGAATTTCAGCAGGATCGAGGTAATCTGTTTATCCGGATAGGACAACAGGGGTTGATCGTAAATTGCGGCATGATGATGGTCCGTGATCGAGTCCTCCATTGGCGGGGATTCTTCCGATTCTTCCGGATGATCATGTTCTTCACCGGCATGGTCGTGATCATCGTCTTCTTCACTTACTGCAGATGCCGGTGCGGTTTCATGTTCATGAACCAGCCAAATAGTGGGAGAAGTGGTCAGGATTAATTGATCGATGACGGCTCCGGTCGGTTCCAGAATTCCCACTATTTTAAATGGTTTCTCCGATTCATGGGTGAAGTCCTCCGAATGTTGTAAGCCGTGAGCGCTATAGAAAGTATCTCCAAGCTTCAAATCGAGTGAACGGGCAACATCGGCTCCTATCGTGACGTCAAAGTGTTCCTCAAATAATTTTCCTTCACCAACTTTTGCCGCATAGAGATCGAGAAATTCTGAATTGGTCCCTACAATTCGAAAATTGCGATAGTTGTCACCTAA
>JAGQWZ010000085.1 GCA_020436835.1 Saprospiraceae bacterium
TAAGTGATTTTGGCCGGGCAGTGGTAAAAGAAATGAACCGGGTAGGTGTGATCGTTGATATTGCCCATTCCGGTTGGCAGACCAGTTTAGAAGCGGCCCAGACATCAGAAAAACCGATCGTCGCCAGCCATACTACCTGCGATGCACTTTATCACCATATACGAGCTAAACCGGACGAGGTGATCAAAACGATTGCGGACAAGGAAGGATATATTAGTATTTGTTGCATTCCCCGGTTTCTCGGTGGTGCCGGTAATATTGGAGACATGCTCCGGCACATTGATTATGTGGCTAAAACCTTTGGACCAGATTATGTGGGAATTGGAACGGATGTACCGGCGCAGTCTCAGTATAATGCGGAAGAGGCGGAATTAATCCCCCCTTATAGAAAAGCACGCATCCGGTGGGAAGCATTATGGCCAGAAGATCCATTTAAGGAAACCCGGGAAATGCGGTTGAGCATGGCCTGGACTAATTGGCCCCTTTTTACGGTTGGACTGGTGCAATTGGGATATTCCGACGATGACATTCAAAAAATTATTGGTGGAAATGCACTGAGGGTCTTTCAAGCGAATCAGACATAAATAAACAATTGACCAGGACAATTATCACACTAATAAATTGAGACTTGTATTTTTATTTCATCACTTTCACCTCCCCATTCTCATATCCAATAAAAACCTGATCCGCCATACGGAGGAATAATCCATTTTCGACTACCCCTGGAATCATATTGAGTTGCTGCTCGATGATTTCTGCATTTTCGATTTTTCCAAAACTACAGTCTAAAATCAAATTACCATTATCGGTATGGAACGGTGAACCCTCTCTATCCGTCCGTAAATGGGTTCGACATCCTAAAAGTTCAATTTTCCGGCGAGTGACTTCAATGCCAAAAGGAATCACTTCCACCGGCAAGGGAAATGCTCCGAGCTGGCTCACGATTTTAGACTGGTCCACTACAATGACCAGTTTAACACTGGCTGCCGCTACTATCTTTTCTCGCAGTAAGGCTCCTCCCCCACCCTTAATCAAATTCAATTGCGGATCCACCTCGTCCGCCCCGTCAATTGTCACATCCAGTTTGTGTACCTGGGTAAAGTCGACGATAGATATTTCCAGTTTCCGGGCCAGTTGTTCGGACTCTGTGGAGGTCGCAATACACTTGATTTCGAGGCCCATCTTTACCTTCTCTCCCAGTTTCATAATTGACCAGTAGGCAGTCGAACCCGTACCCAGTCCAACCGTCATGCCGGATTCTACCAACCCGGTAGCCGCTTCACCGGCCAATTTCTTTACATTCATTTCTTATTTTTATTTTTTATAAGATCCCGACATTCGGAATAGAATAATCTTCTCCGAAGGTCTAAATGTATTACAAATTAACATAATGACTTATCCGCAAAGTTGCCAATATTAGAAAAACAATTCATGGTGCTGATAGACTGTAGGCAGGTGGAGAAAAATATCAACCAATATGCTTTTTGATCCAGACAATCCGATAGTCAGGCTTTGTGCTGAGGGAATGGACATGGA
>JAGQWZ010000086.1 GCA_020436835.1 Saprospiraceae bacterium
ATTTCTAATCCTGTATACCAATTCCTGTTAAATAGTCGAAATGGTAACAAAGTAGTGAGGGGGATCGACCGGCCACCGTCTTGTCTGCCAAACATGAATTTATTCCCGGATTGCAACTGCAATTTTTGAATCTGCTGTGCCATAGTATAAGAACCATTTATCGTTAAAATAGACCATACCTTCGACAAAGCAGACTTCATTTACCTCGCCGACTTTTTCATATTCTTTGTCCGGATGGATGAAATGATCACTGGCCCGGTTGATCAATTTAAAAGGTGCTTTTCTGTCAAATAATGCCTGTCCTGCTGCGTAAGTAAATTTGGGTAAGCTTGGATCATTGAAATTAGCGGCGTTGCTGGCATTATATATGAGCAGGATACCTTCGTTTCGGATGAGGGCGTAAGGTCCCGGCTCTACTAACCGGCTATCGAAAAATCCGGCACGCGGATGTAGGACAGAAATCCGGCTTCCCCTTTCATCATCAATTAAAGGTGTCCAATGATGTAGATCGGTAGACCTGGCCATAAAAAGATCCGTGTCCCCGTAATACATCCAATAATGTCCCTCGATCTTAGTGGCGACTATCTTGTTGCCATCTTGCCGGCAGAGAATGGCACCGGATTTAGACCATGTATTTTCGAACTCCGGTCCACTTAATACCGAACCCATTTTTGCCCAGTGAAGAAGATCATAGGAGGTGGCAAAGCAAAGTCTCGCGGTCTGGCCATCATAGGCTGTATACGTCATCAGATATTGCCCCTCTTCCGTTTCAATGATCCGGGGATCTTCGACACCATCAAAATAGTCCTGTCCGGCTACGAGCATTTCATTTTTTGCAAAATGCCATTCCAGGCTTTTCGAAGCATCATTATCCGGGTAAAAAACCGGAGTCTGGTTTTTCTCAAAATGGATTCCGTCCTCACTGATCGCCAGTCCAATCCGGGAGGTGCCACTCATGTCTTGTGCCCGGTAGAGGAGAAAGATCTTGCCATCCTTCACTACAGCAGATGGATTTAAGACATTGCGCGCTTCCCAACTTACTTCTCTTTTATTAAGCGGGCAATAAAATGATAATTCGGGTGAGGGAGACAGGATCGGATTTTCGCTGTCCATTTTCACAAATCCTCTGAGCTCCCAATCTTCCGCTTGCTCCTCCTGAATTTTCGGACTATAGCAAGCAGTGTTCGAAAGCATCAAAAATATTACAGGAAGTGCACGAAATATCATTTTAATAGTAGTGATCAGGGGTACAACAAATATTTTTGGCGCATTTTCTTGTAATTGCTCAACCCGGGTTCCCAACTATCCCTTATCTCTTTTTCACTTTTACCTTGCATTATTTGCTCTTTGAATTCCGCTGTCCCTGCCAGGAAATCGATATTCCCCATTTGACGGCTAAAGCTTCGGTCAAAAAACATTTCTTTTTCCGGATAAGCCTGATACATTTCCATCATCCATCCTATATTTATTTTACCTTCTTGCCGGTAAGAAGATATATCATATTCTCTCAGATCCAGTCCATAGCATTTGTTGCCCATGTGCAATGGTGATTCGGACATGCCGGGAATACTCATGGGAGTAAAGGTGAAATCGTAGCTGCCTTTTAATGCCGGTGCACCCAGTACCGTAAAAGGCATGTGAGTGCCACGACCTTGACTTACAATAGTGCCTTCAAAAAGACATAGCGACGGATACAGGATCACTGATTGCTGTGTGTTGAGGTTTGGAGAAGGATTTACAGGCATTTGATAGTTCATTCCATGCTTGTAATTCTTTACCGGAATAACTTTTAATTTACATTGCGCGCCATCTTCCAGCCATTTTTCTCCATTTAACATTCCTCCAAATTCACCGAGGGTCATTCCATGGGTAATCGGAATTGGGAATTTACCGATGCCCGATTTAAAGTTCATATCCAGAATAGGACCGTCAACATATCCGTTCGGGTTAGGCCGGTCGAGTAAGATCATTTCCTTGTTAAATTCAGCACACGCGGTCATCACCTCAGCCAGGGTATTGATCGTGGTGTAAAACCGGCAGCCGACATCAGCAATATCAAAAATCATGATATCGATTTTATCCATGTCTTCTCTGGAAGGCCGCCTCTTTTTTCCATAAAGTGAAATGATCGGAATACCGGTTTCCGGATCTATTTCATCATCAACCTTAGCTCCATTGCTTGCATTCGCCCGAAAACCATGCTCCGGTCCAAAAATTAATTTAATATCTACTCCCAGACTTAAAAGGCTGTCTACACTGAGTTTATCACCGATGATGGAAGTAATATTCACCAGCATACCTACCCGCTTATTTTTTAGTAGAGGTAAATATTCGGAAACCTGATCCGCACCGGTCAGGATAGCAGGGTTTACCTGTTCCTTTTCCTGATGATAAATGCTGAAAAATGGAGCAGAAGCGAATAATAATAAAACAATGGAAAAAATCTTCATGAAATTTGTATCGGTTAAATAGTGAATTTATCAAAAATAGCTGAAGCTGTTTGGCAACCAGGGCCGGACTTTGTAAAACCGGGCACCGGGTCTTTTAAGCACCATACCATTGGCCAGGTTGAGGATTGAGTCCGTTTGCCAGGTTTCATACGACTTAATGTCTGTGGGATCGGTAATGTAGAGGTGACCATGCTCATCAGCGCCCGCACTCTTGACATTTTTTAGATTGGAGTGAATGATCGCATCAGAAAAATTTCCCATTGGCAACTCCAGTACTCCTTCATGCGTGGTGATCAAAAGATTACCGTTGGGTAGGGGGAAAAGATCGTGCCCGTCTGTATGGTTATAAGGAAGTTCCCAGGTCTCCGCCAGTTCGATTCTCGGAGTTTCACCAGGTATGTAAGTGAATTTTCCCAGGACCTGTCCGATTGCCCAAAGGCAGTTTCGACTCCGGTCATAGACCACTCCATGTGCCGTCTCGAACCTAAGATCTGAGGTAGAAGTTAACTTAATTCTTTCTCCATCTGGTTGTGGATTAAAATGAATGGTCAGTTGATGGTCATTACTACTGGCACTGATTAGATTGCCATCAGGAAGTTTTTCCACCGAATGGCAACTGGTGTATGTGGGAGCCCAAACCACTTTGCTTTTATGGTCGAAAGGGACTTCATAGATCGCGCCATGAGAGGCAACCAATACACTTATGCGATCATTCTGGTCAACTCTCTTTGCGTCGGTCGGTCGGAAATCCGGGGCAAAGTTCCAGACTGGATCACCTTGTACCAAACCATCATTGTCAGGAATTGCGTCGAAAAGAATAATCTGATCACCTGCCTGATCTGCCCCCAGTAATTTTAGCGGTACCTCCCCGGACTCCAGCGAGATGACCCTGAGTCCCGGTCGATGAACGGACAATATCAGGCTGATTACTAATTTTTTGATGAAAGTAATTCTCTTCATTTGCCAATCACTTTTCTATTTTCAAATGTAGGCATTCCTGAAGATCAAAAAGATCAAAATAACCGGAACGATAGAATTAGACGTATGAGAAAAGATGGAAGGACCAGCAGAAAATTGACGATCTAAAATGGTCTTACAGCGGATAAGCGAATACCTTTATCAGATAGACTTTCGTACCTTACAGACCTAAATGAATTAGAGACAGATGAATAATTTAGCCAAAATATTTATCCCTGCCTTATTAGCCTATTTGGCGCCCTACTGGTTATCATTGCCAGTATGGAAGGAGGATAGAAAAGAAAATGCAAAATCTATGAAATTACTGGTCGGCACTTATACGGGGAAGGGGAGTGATGGAATCTATAGTCTCGACTTTGACCCTGCATCCGGTACTTTATCCAATGAAAAACTCCTGGTTCACACAAACAACCCGTCTTTCCTGACGTACGACCATTCAGGTAATTTTGTTTTTTCCGTGAATGAAGGTCGCGAAGGTCGGGTGAGTTCCTTTAAATGGAATCCGGATAAGAGTGCCTTGATGCCCGTTAATGAACAATCAAGCGAAGGTTCTTCTCCGTGTTCGATCGAATTAAATGGGGAAGGAAACCTTTTAGCCGTTGCTAACTATGGGTCAGGAAATGTCGCGGTTTATACAGTCAATGATGACAGCAGGATCCACGCAGATCCCACGGTTTTTCAACACGAGGGCAGCGGTCCGGTGCTG
>JAGQWZ010000087.1 GCA_020436835.1 Saprospiraceae bacterium
AAATGAATTGTCCTGCGCTAATAAGTTTTGGAGTATTAGATAATTTCCCGGAATTTCGTAGGCTTGATTTTCGCAGAGATTCAGTGTGTCTCCATGACTTTCTTTTCCAAAGACTTGCCGGCAGACACTGTCACCCAATAATAAAATGCTTTTGTGAGGATGTTTACTAATGCTTTTGATAATTACGGTAAATACATCTTTAGCCGGATTAGAAAATAGACAGATTATTCTCCCGATTAGGGGTGCGTTCACGATGCCGAATGCGATGGTCAGGGTAATTACAATATGTTTAATAAAGGTTCGCATCTTAAAACTGGAAATATATAAACGAGGTTGGTGTTTTATTGAATTTCAGGAATATCAAGATGATAAACAATACATTGATGAAAATTGAGAATGCCGGTTTCCATTTAAAATTAAGGGTCTCATCTTTTCTCAGGAACCAATCCAGCAGGACAATAATCAAGAGGTAAAAAGTAGCCTTTCTGAATTGATCCGGAAAATCAATATTCAAGAACATTAATTTTATGTAATCAAAGGCCATGGTAATGGATGGGCTCCGGAAGAAAATCCAGGCAAGAGTAACCAGAGAAAACGTAATAATAATCTGAGTCAACTCCTGTATTGAAGGAAATAGGCTGTTTTGTCCTGCGACATTTGATAGAAATCTCCTGTTGGTTCCCCGGATGAAAAGTGGAATATACATGATCGCGTGAATTAATCCCCAGACAATGAAGGTCCAGTTCGCTCCGTGCCAGAAACCACTTACAACGAATATGATAAAAATATTTCTAAGGGAGTTTATACTGGAGGTTTTAGAACCACCCAGTGGTATGTACAGGTAATCCCGGAACCAGGTGGATAGGGAGATATGCCATCTCCGCCAGAATTCTCCAATATTTCTTGAGAAATAGGGGAATTTAAAATTGGACATCAGATCAAATCCAAAAAGCTTTGCGGTTCCAATGGCTATGTCCGAATATCCACTGAAGTCACAATAGATCTGAAAACCGAAATAGATAGCACCCAGCATAAGAACTCCTCCGTTCAGGTCCTGATAATTGGCAAAAATCTGATTTACTTCCGGAGCAAGCGAGTCAGCGATAAAAACCTTCTTGAACATGCCCCAAATAATCAGTCTTACACCCTGAGTTCCCTTTTGATAGTCAAATTTCCGGTGTTGTAGAATTTGGGGTAAGAGATTTGATGCGCGTTCTATTGGACCGGCCACCAGTTGAGGGAAAAACGATACAAAAGAGGCAAAGGAAATAAAGTCTTTTGTCGGCTCAATTTGTCCCCGATAGACATCCAAAGAATAGGACATGGTTTGGAAAGTATAAAACGAAATGCCAACAGGTAAAACAATATACAGGGTCCAGGTATTGGTGCTTTCAATACCAAACCGATGCAACATTTCAATCCAACTTTCGACAAAAAAATTGAAATATTTGAAAAAGCCGAGCATCCCCAGATTTACCAGAAGGCTTATCCATAGGTACGTTCTTCTTCTGCGGCTGGAAGCTGAATGATGGATTTGAATTCCCACAATGAAATCGACCAGTGTGGAAAAGGCGATTAGGGACAAAAATCTCCAATCCCACCATCCATAGAAGACATACGAACTGACCAGGATCAAGATATTCTGACCTTTCAGGGATTTGTTGAATACAAACCAATAAAGAATAAAGACAATGGGCAGAAAAAAGAGAAACTCCGCGGAATTGAAAAGCATTGCTTGACGGTCAGGTTTTTCAGTTAATTCTATTCAAGGAGCAATGCAGGTACCCTGACAAGTGCCGAAGCAAGTATGATCTGATGCAGGACTTGAATTTTGTTTCTGGGTACCCGGTTGCGGAGAGTCCGAATAGTGATTTTATTACGGGCATCGGTTTCCTATTTGTGTTCATAAAGTAGGGATATCAAGAATCACTCCAAAGAGAGATAGAGAGCGATAGGGAATAAAGATTCTTTACCGCTTAATTTATTCGTGCCAAATTGACAGAATTTACGTCCAGGCACTCTTATATTTACCTCTGGTTTTAATGACGACTATGATTAAAAGAGAATTTGGGCTAATAGGATATCCGCTGTCACATTCTTTTTCCAAAGGCTATTTTGCTGAAAAGTTTGAGAGGGAAAAGATCAATGATGCCAGCTACCGTAATTTTCCCATCGAAAAAATTTCCTTACTTCCAGCAGTTTTGAAGGAAAATCCTGCCTTAATTGGGCTCAATGTCACCATCCCCTACAAGGAGGTGGTCCTGGAATATCTGGACGAGTTGGCGGATGATGCCGGTGAAATCGGGGCGGTGAACACGATCAAAAGATGTCCGGATGGAACGCTCAAAGGTTACAATAGTGATCTGTATGGATTCGCTGAGACGATGCGCAGGTTTATTCCTTCTTCATCCGGTCTCGGCGCCCTGATCCTTGGTACCGGCGGAGCTGCAAAGGCAGTGAAATATATATGCCAGCGTGCCGGTTTACCCACGCTGTCAGTCTCCCGCCGTCCTGGGAAAGACCGGATATCCTACCAGGCTCTTGACCGGGGGGTATTCGATTCATACCGGGTGATCATCAATACCACTCCTTTGGGCATGCACCCGAAATTGGATGCGTTTCCGGAGATCCCATATGAATACCTCACCGAAGCGCATTATCTGTTAGATCTCATCTATAATCCCTCTGAAACGCAGTTCTTACGCAAGGGAAGATTGCAAGGCAGCAAGACTAAAAATGGAATGGAAATGCTTATCTTGCAGGCTGAGAAATCGTGGGAAATCTGGAATGATCCAAGTTGCTAGTATTGCATGAATAACCGTAACGAATTCGTCGATTTTTCGGACACCGAAACTGCTTTCGCCAGCAAGAGTGATAAAGAACTCAGGAAGTCGCTCTGGCTCTTCAGAGTGATGAATAATGGGACGCTGGTCGACGTTGCCACTTGGTTGGCTAGATGGGCCGTGAGGTGGCATATCCCTTTCACGAAAACGATGGTTAAAGCCACGATTTTTGATCAGTTTGTAGGGGGGGAAACGCTTCCGGATAGCCAGTCAGCCATTGAGAAGTTATGGAAAAGTAGAATTCTATCTGTTTTGGATTACGGTGCGGAAGGTAAATCGACTGAGAAGGATCTGGATGCAGCTTGTGAACAATTTGTCCGGTCCGTCCTGTTTGCCGCTGCCAGTGAGAGTGTGCCGGTAGTCAGCATTAAAGTAAGTGCTCTCGCCCAAAACGAATTATTGGAAAAGGTACAGGCCGAAAAGGCACTAACTCCCGATGAGAATGCAAGATTTAACCGGGTCAAGGAGCGGGTAAATCGCATTTGCAGGGAAGCCTTTCAACAGAGTATAAAGATTTTTATTGATGCGGAGGAAAGTTGGATCCAGGAACCGATCGATAGAATGGCCGAAGAAATGATGGAGCGATACAATAAAGATTCCGTAGTGGTCTATCAGACCTTGCAGATGTATAGAAAAGATCGATATCCTTATCTGCTGAATTTATTTGAGGAGGCCAGAAACCGAGGATATATGTTAGGAGCCAAACTAGTCCGGGGTGCCTATATGGAAAAGGAGCGGGAGCGGGCGGAGGAATTTGGTTATGCCTCTCCGATCCATGACACAAAGGCGGAAACGGATGCGGACTTTGACAAAGGAATCCTGTTCTGTGTGGATCACTTTGAAGAGATGGCATCCTGTGCGGCAACGCATAATATGCAGAGTTGTCTTTATCAGGCAGAATTGATCGGAAAGAGAAATTTGCCCCGAAACCATCCGCATCTAAACTTCTGTCAACTCTACGGAATGAGTGATCATATTACCTTCAATCTGGCGGCCAATGGCTATAACGTTGCCAAATATGTGGTATATGGCAAAGTGGAAGAGGTGGTGCCATATCTGAGCAGAAGGGCGGAGGAAAACACTGCTACAAAGGGGGAGTTTGGCCGGGAATACAGTTTATTGCTCACTGAATTCAATCGTCGGAAAAACCATCTTTCAGTCTGACACATGCTTCATGGGGGTTTGGGGCCCGTGTAATACATACAGGGGTTAAAACCGGAATAGCAGGTGGAACTCAAAATACATTCTACGATCGTAGTGGTGTCAGTGACTTGTACAACGGCCTCTGGTTTTTGCCACCAGCTGAGAAAGCAATCTCTTGGACCCGCCTTCAGCATTCTGCTTTCTTTACTTTGCGATTGATAGAACTCTTCGAAGCTGGACTGCTTTTCCGGAAAGATCAGTTGGTATTGGCCGGTATCCATTTTCAGGCTAAATCGTCCCTCACTATCCGTCGTTACCTTGGCTAGTACCGGAACCTGCCCCTGATTGACAACTTCCTTTTTGACAAAGAACGGCCGATTGACGAGAATAGTCCGAAAGCCCCCTTCGATCTCTTTGTGAGGTGGAGCTCCTCCACAATAAGGACGGTGTTCCTTAATAATGAAAGTCACAACCCGGTTTCCTTCGGGCGCTTTTTTAAGATGGAGACATCCAAGCAACACCAGTATACCTAATCCTAGTCTCGGTAAGTTCATGTCCGTCAGTAATTTAGTCAATTTAACCCGGATGTTAAATGATTTTGCGGTTTGCTGACTGTCCGGGTCTGATGACAAAATCATATCCCGGCCCAGCCGGTTTATTGGCGTCCAAAGCAAAAAAGGTCCTTACCAAGGACCTTTTTATAATAGATGCTTTTGGACTGTCAAAGAGGCGTTATGGACAGCCGGCGATCTTTGCCTCGAAAGTGGCGCCCAGCAGCACTTCAAAATCATTGTAGAGGTCAATTGATGAACCAGCCCTAAAAACTGCATCGTTGATCACCTTTACTGCTCCTGCACTATTTGAGGATAGGTTATTTAGCGCTACATACGTACCGATGGCTGGATTATCGATGACAACCAGGCTGGGTGGACAGGGATCGGCTGCAAATTTGAAAGTAAATAGGCCCCGGCCGAAGGTCGCTACGACTATCGTTTTGTCCGAGCTTCTTGATTTGAGCATATCAACCCGGACATTGGCCAGACCTGCATTTGTGACTGCCCAATCGGTGCTAGCGCCATTGAGATCTTCTGTTGACCAAACACCTAGGTCGGTCGCTAAAAAAACCTGGTCAAAGCTGGTTGGTGAGAAAATACCCCATCGTACAGGTAGATCCGGAAGATTATTCTGAATGTTGGTCCAGGTGGTTCCACCGTTGGCTGTTTCCCAAACGTGCCCCACTCCGTAGCTACTGATCGTTGCAATCATATGTTGGGAATTACCGGTTTCGACGTCGATTGAAGATACCCATCCGGTGGGGAGTCCACCACTGATATCCGTGGAAGAAAGACTACCACCGTTTGCGCTTAGAATTTTGAATATTTTTCCTCCATCATTGCCCACATATAACGTGGTGGCGGTATTCGGATCCACTTTGAAAGTAGTAGCCTTTTTTCCACCCAAACCTGCACCTCCGACCGGAATTTTGTCTGTCAGGTCATTGGTGGTACCAATATTCAGAACTCGGCAAATTTCATCTACATCCGATGCAGCATACAAGACATTGTTTATATCATCGTAGTCGGTCGGATTGATAAATCTCCCGGTTCCGGTCGTGGGACTCACCTGAGTGTAAGGCGTAGTCCAATCATCCGTGGTAATGCCGTAGTCGTTATAGATATAGGATGAAATCTGGATATCGGGCTGATTTTGATCGATGTGACAAAATGCTCCATCACCCCCGTTTGCCTCAGAGGTCGATGGGCTGCCTCCATCCCAGTCCTGGGTACCATTGTCCTGAAGGCCTCCGATATATTCTGCGGCTCCGCTGGTTGGACTTAGGTCGGCGGCATAAAGTTGACAAACATTGTAATCCTTCACCCGGTGTGAGAAGGTAGGCGTGGCCGTCGCATCACCAGAGTTGGAAGAATAGAATACACCCCCGTCATTTCCGAAGATCACTTCATTGGAATTTCCCGGCCGGAACACAAATGCATGGTGATCAGCGTGAATTACCTGATCGCAAGGAGGTGTTCCTCCGTTCGTCCAGGATCCTACGTGGGTGGTATTGGCGAATCCGTCCAGAGTCCGGTACACATCGATTCCCCCCAATAAGACCAGATTTTCGTTGGTGGGATGAACGGTCATGCAAAGGTCGTAGGTAGCCTGGCCATTGGTAAAATGCTGATTCATTTCGACATGGCATCCTCCATTTGGTTCCGTGTTGAGGGGAATCGTCAGGTCTGTCCAATTGGTGCCTCCATTGGTGCTCTTGATGAAATACTCAATGTCCATTTTACCGCTGTTGTTCGCAGCAATGGCATAGATGTAGTTGCTATTGTCAGGGGCAAGCGCTAAAACCGTTCGTTCAACCGTTGTATGCATATTATCGGAGGCATCGTATTTCTTGGTGAAGTCACTAGTTACATCGCAGGTGCCATCGGTACATTGAAAGATGTCACCACCTTTATCTCCAAAGGTGTTGGAACCGGTAGAAACCCACAAATTGTTGCTGTTGTCTAGTCCAATGTCATCTACACCATAGGCATAGGCCGGAAAAACATCGGGCAATACCTGGGTCCAGGTGGTCCCATTGTCAGCGGAGCGCCACAATCCATCTTCACCCAGGAAGGTGGGTGTGCCTTCACTGGCTTCACCTACATAAGCCCTCCGGCTCGCCAGATAAAGGACACTTACGGTATTTTCGACTCGTACCAACACTTCGGTCACATATTTAAATTGACTGGTGTTGGGTACCGGAGTCCACGTCGTACCGCCATTAGTCGATTTGAACACACCCATTCCAGGTGATACCGCAGAGTAGGCTTCGCCAGTGCCGGCATAAAAAACCATCGGATTTTGCGGGTCATGACAAAGGGAACTAATGGTTAAGTTATCCAGGAAATCATCTATTTTCTCCCAGGAAGTGGCCGCAGAGGTGATGTCCTCGTTTTTCCATAAACCACCGGACACGGCCCCAGCGAAGACCCGCTTATTCATTCCATCATTGGGATCGAACATAAGTGCTCTTGTTCTTCCTCCCACATTATTTGGACCCATATTATTCCAGGTTACATTGGGTACGGCATCTCTTTGTTTTCTTTGTTTTTCGAGTAATTGCGTGGCATATTCTTTAGCCTCTAATAGCCGCTCGTAGGGTACATAACCCAATTTAGGATCCTTGGTCATGGCGATTTCCTGTTCGAATTTAGCCATTAATGCCTCTTTCTCTCTGCGCTCTTTTGCCTCTTCGGGTGCGCTATCTGAGCGGATCTCAGTAATGGTGGATAAATAGGATGATAAGGAGAAGGTGAGGTAGATCAGTAATAAACCTGAAATAGAGATTAAACAGATTGTCAATAGTCGATTCATGATAAATCTTTTGAAAGTAAAGGAATGTTATATAATTTAAACGGATTCCGGAAACGATAACAAATTGTACTCGAAGGCTTTTCGGACAACTCCGGCAACGTTTCTGGCTCCGAGTTTGGATCTCAGATTTTTTCGATGAGTCCTGATAGTCTCACTATCGATATGTAATTTGGCAGCGATTTCATCGGTAGTGTGCTCATAGACAATCATTTTTAGAACCTGCATTTCGCGAACTGTTAAATCATACTTCATAAAAATCAGGAATTAGAATTAACAATATTAAACATTAAAGGTTATACATAATATGAAACAAATGAAGGAGAGATCCAGCATATGTTCAAAGATTTTTAGGGGTACAAGTAGGGATACATTCGATGGCCTATAATATTGTAGGTGGTTCTTATATAAAGGTATTTTTGATCGGATGGCTTACAGTTCTTATTCTAGCCAGTGCATACTCCCAGACAAACTTCCGGGCTAGATTGGAAAAGGCGGATCCGGTAGAAGAGGTAGACTCGCCGGTGGAGAAAAAAATTGAAATACATCAGGAATTTCTGCATTCAGCTCTTCTACACTCCAATGCTCAGGATATCTTATTTGCCCACCTTTTACTTTCCTCCGATTATATGGACAAACTGGATTATGAGTCGGTAGCTCATCATCTTAACGAGGCGGAGATGGTTTGTTTTAAGTCTAACCGTAGTGGAGACAAGGGGTGGGTAAAATATCGGAAAGGCATATTGCAGCTCCGATTGAAAGAATATGAATCTGCACTCAGACTTTATTTGGATGCCAGTGACTTATGTCTTGAAGCCAGGGATAGTCTTTGTGTGGGTGAAACATGGGAGCAAGCCAGTGTGATGTATGCGATTCTCGATAGCATCGAACAAGCGTTTCATTATCATGCTTTGGCGATGCCACTGTTGAAAAACTTTGGGTCATTGAAGCAACTAGCATCAGCCAATAATAATTTTGGAAGTGTACTGACCATCAGAGGAGAATTCGACCGGGCAAAAGACTACTTAAACCTCGCGATGGAAGAATTTAAAAGGTTGGAAGATAGAAAATCAGCTTTGAAGACGAAGAATAATCTGGCAAATGTCTATAGAGTGCAACATAGTGTGGATGATGCCCGGCGTCTTTATTATGAGTGCATAGATTCAAACCTCAAGTACGGTTTCACCGAAAATCTCGTATCTAATTATCGGGGGATCTACAGGCTTCTGCAGGACCATGGATTCTATCAGGATGCCAATGAATATATTGACCTTTATTACGAAATCAGAGATTCACTGGCTAATAATGACATTAAGCAGAAACTTTCGGCCATGGAGTTGGAGCTTGCAAAGAAACAAAGCGAATATCTTTTCGAGAAAAATAGATCTGAACTTGCTGAAGCCAGGTATCTATCAATGAGAAATAAATGGCTTGCTTTGTTTGCTGTATCCATGTTGTTGTTCCTGGTAGGTTATGTGATCTTTCTACGAAGACAAACTGGGAGGGAGATGCTTCAAAATAAAGAAAGTCTGATGAAACTTTCCAACCTTCTAATGCAGAAGAATCTTCAGATTCGTACACTGAAGGCTGAATCGTCTTACAGTGGAGAAGCCGATGAAATGATCAGGGGAGAGGCCTTGATGGAGAATATTTATGATGTTCGAATCCTGACAGATATGGATTGGCTGGAATTTAAAGGGGCATTTGAAAAGGTCTATCCAAATTTTATTCAAAAATTGAGACACAGATACCCGATTTTATCTGAGGGAGACGAGAGGTTAAGTCTCTTGATTAAATTGTCTCTTTCTTCCAAAGAAATAGCTGCAATATTGGGAATTTCTAAGGATAGTGTTAAAAAGTCCAGACAAAGACTGAGAAAGAAGATGGACCTGGAAAAAGAAGATGATTTGTTACAGAAAATTAATGAGATTCGTTAATATGTCCCCAGGGTCAGCATCACCAGCGTACACCCATAGACCGTTTCGATTCCGCGATCTTTTGCCATTCTTGCCAATTCTGCATTTTCCGTACCCGGATTGAAAATAATTCGTTTCGGCTCCAGGGAAAAGATATAATCATAGAGAGGAGGTTGGTTATCGGCACCTACATAGAGCGTTAGCGTGTCGACATTTTTTTCATCGGGAAAACCGGTTTGAATCGGCACTTCACCAATTTTTCCCGGTCTAAGGCCTACCGCTGTAGTAGGATGTTCTGCCCGCGTGAGGCGACTCACTGCAGCATAAGAATACCTGTTTTCGTTGGGAGATGCTCCCAGGACCAGTGTCTTCTTACCCATGGTCTATCCTAGTCTTTCGAAAATACCGGCTATGCCCTGACCTCCACCGATGCAGGCGGTCACCATACCGTATTTCTGATTTCTGCGCTCCATTTCATTGAGCAACTGTGTGGTCAGTTTTGCTCCGGTACAACCAAGAGGATGCCCCAGGGCGATTGCTCCGCCATTGACGTTTACTCTTTCCGGATCAAGGTCCAGTGTTCTGATCACAGCTAGTGACTGAGCGGCAAAGGCTTCATTGAGCTCAATTTGCTCGATGTCGTTTTGTTGCAGTCCTGCCTGCTTCAATGCCTTTGGAACGGCTACACATGGACCGATCCCCATGTAGTACGGGTCAACTCCACCCACACAGCAGGATACCAGCCGGGCTACCGGCTGCAAATCCAATTGTTTGATCATTTCTTCACTCATTACCAGGGCAAAGGCGGCACCATCCGATGTTTGAGAAGAATTGCCGGCCGTAACCGATCCGCCCTGAGCAAAGACCGGCTTCAAGGTTGAGAGAACTTCGAGGTTTGTATTTGGTCGTACACCTTCATCAGTATCCACTACCCACGATCTTTCCTTTCTTTCGTTGTGCGCAACATAGATCTCTTTCACTTCCACCGGAACGATCTCTTTTTTGAATTTTCCCTCTTTAATGGCTTCTGCGGCTCTTTGATGTGACCTTACGGCAAAAGCATCCTGATCCTCCCGGCTGATCTCATATTTACGTGCTACCGCTTCGGCAGTGAGGCCCATTCCAGCCAGGTAGGTAGGTGTATCTTTTGCCACGGTATAGTTGGGAGCCAGCTTGTAGCCTGTCATGGGGATCATACTCATGCTCTCCGTTCCTCCCGCAATAAAACAATGGCCCATCCCGGCTTTTATTTTGGCCGTGGCAATTGCAATCGTTTCCAATCCTGACCCACAATAGCGATTAACGGTCATTCCGGGCACAGATTTGCCCAGGGCACGCACGCTGATCATCCTTCCGATCTGTAAGCCCTGTTCTCCTTCCGGATTTGCACAGCCTACAATCAGATCATCCACCATGCCCTTATCCAGCTGAGGGGTCTCCTGCATCAGATGATTAATAACGTCAATGGCAAGATCATCAGAGCGATAAAAACGAAAACCACCTTTGTTAGCTTTGCCCACCGCTGATCTGAATGCCTTCACGATATATGCGTCCATAGATATATTTTTTTAGCATTATTTTTTAACCGTCTAACATGCTCTAGTTACGTAACGGTTTATTGTTTTCTAACATATATTGGATCCTCTCCAGTGTCTTTTGTTCGCCACAGAGGCTGAGGAATGCTTCTCTTTCCAGGTCGAGTAGATATTGCTCCGAGACTTCCTGCTCTGCACTGAGATCTCCACCACAGAGCACCCAGGCGATCTTCTTGGCGATTAAAATGTCATGGTCGCTGGCATATCGGCCCAGATGAAGTGAACTGGCGGCGGCATAAAGTGCTCCCAATCCCGGACGACCCATCACCAGAACATCAGTACGGGGAGTTGGAGCAACGTAGTTTTCCGATAGTTGGATTACTTTATCCTTAGCTTCGGAGATAGCCCGGTTTACATTCATTATTACCGAGTCTTTATGATTCAGGTACCCCAAATCAAATGCCTCCGGTGCCGAAGTACCAACTTTTGCCAATGCTATTGTTTTAAACCGCTCGATTAACGTGGGGATTTTTACATCGCCGGGATGAAATTCATCCGATGTTCTGACCGCAAACTCCTTGGTTCCGCCTCCTCCCGGAATCAAACCGACACCGACCTCGACAAGCCCGATGTAGGATTCGGCGGCACAAACGGCACTATCGCAATGCATAATCGTCTCGCAACCACCCCCGAAAACGTAGCCCTGAGTAGCAGCCACCACCGGAATTTTTGAGTATCGACAACGCATGGTGGTATCTTGAAAGAGTTTCACCGCCATATTCAGTTGGTCAAATTCCTGCTGAAAGGCGAGCATGCCGATCATCATGAGATTAGCGCCTACCGTAAAGTTCTTAGCTTGATTGCCGATGACCAGACCCAGCCATTCTCCTTCTTCAGCGATCTTAATCGATTCATTCATTCCCGTGAGAATGCCTTCACCAATTGCATTCATCTTGCTGGTGAATTCGAGGCAAAGTACCCCGTCACCAATATCGTGCAGAATGACCTCATCATTCCTAAATACGGGGTTTTGTTTTCTCAGATTATCCAAGTTGACCAGATCAACCGTTCCGGGCACCGGCTGGTAAGATTTGGTTGAAATGTCATAGAAATGGCGAATACCGTCTTTAACTACGTAAAAGGATGAATGACCGCTTTCGAGCATTTCCTCGACCCAGGGGGCCACTTCATCACCTTCCCCTTTGGCAGCATCTATCCCCTCCTGAATCCCGATAATATCCCAGTATTCGAATGGTCCATAAGACCAGGCAAATCCTGCTTTGAGGGCGGTATCGATGCTATGTAATTCATCACAAATCTCCGGTATCCTTTTCGATGCGTAAGCAAAAAGGCTGCTCAGGGAGGCCCGGACAAGTTGACCTCCCTCATCCTCGTGTTTAAATAGGGCCTGGATCCGTTTTTCCGGATTCTCAATCTGTTTGGACAATGACAGGCTATCTAATTTGGACGATTTAGGTTTCTCGTATTCCAGGGTATCCAAATTGAGGGAGAGAATGATCCTCTTGCCATTTTCGTCCCGCTCATCAGTGGCTTTGTAAAAACCCTGACCGGATTTGTTCCCATAGTACTTCTGATCGATCAAAAACTGGAAAAATTTTGGAAGCTCCAGTTTCTGAACCTGTTGGTCATCCGGACAATTTTGTTTGATACCGGCATTGACTTTGGCTGCCGTATCCAGACCTACCAGGTCGCCTAATCTAAACGTACCAGTTTTGGGCCGCGCCAATGCCGGTCCGGTGAGTTTGTCAATCTCATCAATCGAGAGGTTGAATTTATCGGCCAGCTGATATATTTTGTTCATGGCATAAACGCCAATCCGGTTTCCGATGAAAGCCGGTGTGTCTTTGCATTTTACCGTTGATTTACCCAAATACCGGTCTCCAAAATGCATAAAAAAGTCTACAATCTCCGGCGAAGTGTGATCTGTAGGAATGATTTCCAATAACTGCAGATAGCGGGGTGGATTGAAGAAGTGCGTACCACAGAAATGTTGCTTAAAGTCATCGGAGCGTCCTTCGGCCATCATGTGTATGGGTATCCCTGACGTGTTGGAGGAGACCAAACTGCCCTGCCGACGAAACTGATCGACTTTGGCAAAAATTTCCTTTTTGATATCCAGTCTTTCGACCACGACTTCAATAATCCAATCACAGGAGTTGATCTTTTCAAAATCATCTTCAAAATTTCCAGTGGAGATCCGATTGGAATACGATTTTTTGAAAAGAGGAGCGGGTTTACTCTTGATTGCTTTGGAGAGCGATTGATTGACGAGTCGATTTCTCGCCTCCGGATTGTCTTTTTCTCCCTCTGCAAGATCGAAAGGCACGATATCCAGCAGAAGCACATCCATTCCGATATTGGCCAGATGGCAGGCGATACCTGATCCCATTATGCCAGAGCCTAAAACGGCTACTTTCTTAATATGTCTCATATTGGTGGAAACAGTAGAATTTGACTTAAAGTTAAAAAAATGTGTACAAAGTAGTTCAGTGGCTTTCAGATGGAAGAAGGACTTTGACGTTGAGTCAAATCAATGTTTTAAAGACATTGCCAAATGACTTTTTGTTCCCACACTTTTTGAAAATTTTCAGTAAAAAATAGTAATAAAATGAGGAGCAAAAGCATTACATGAACAGATTTCTGGCAAAGTATCGAATTAAATCTTACCTATCTTTACATAAAGTTTTACTGTAATATATAATTGGCAAGAATATTGCTGTTTTACTTATTATAATTTTTTGTAATATAAAATCAGTGTACGAGTATGCGTATCTTATTGCTTCAAGCTGTAGCAGATCTGGAAACGGAGGTTGAATCCCAGAGTTTTTTCGATCTGATCGCCAAGGGAGGTCCGATTGGAATTGTGATCGTGGCGGTCCTGGTCTTATTGTCCATCATCGCCTTCTATATCTTTATCGAACGATGGCTCACCATAAAAAGAGCCGGGAAGGTAGATCAGAATTTTATGAATAATATCCGGGCCAGTGTGCAGGCAGGAAACATTCCTTCTGCCCGAGCCCTCTGCCAGAATACGGACAGTCCGGCCAGCCGCATGATCGAAAAGGGACTGCAGCGGATAGGCAAACCATTGCGGGATATCGATGCGGCAATTGAGAATGTCGGTAACCTGGAACTCTTTAAACTGGAAAAGAACCTTTCGACACTGGCCAGTATCGCCGGTGCCGCCCCAATGATCGGGTTTTTTGGGACGGTCACAGGTATGATCCTGGCCTTCTATACTATGGCTACCGAACAAAACGTGACACCGGATGTATTGGCGGCGGGAATCTATCAGGCTTTGATTACCACCGCTTTCGGATTATTTATCGGTATCCTCGCTTTCGTGGGTTACAACATACTGGTATCCAATGTGGACAAGGTTGTCTATAAAATGGAACGGACCACGATGGAATTCATGGATTTACTCCAGGAACCGGCAGCATAGCAATATTCTAATTGAAAATTAAAACACCTTTGCAAAATGGCATTGAAGAAAAGAACCAAAGTGAGTGCAGAATTCAGTATGTCTTCTCTTACGGACATCATCTTTCTGTTGCTGATCTTTTTTATGCTGACATCTACCCTGGTTAGTCAAAATGCGCTGAATCTCAAATTACCCAGTTCATCTTCTAAAACGGTGGCTCCTCCCTCCATGGCGATATCCATTGAGAAAGAGGGGCGGTTTTATTACAATGGAAAACGCATGAGTTTGGGAGATGTGGAGAAAAATGTTCGCGGTGCGATCAGGGCAGCGGACAACAAACAAAACCTCACAGCCACTATCTTTGCTGAAGTAAACACTCCCGTACAATATGTGGTGCAGGTGATGGACCTTGCCAATAGGTTAAAACTACAGGCAATATTAGCCACTGAACCTCCAAAATGAAGGGAACTGGAGTATTTAACAAAAATTTAGGTACCTGAATTGACCGAGGATCGTTTTACTAAAAAAATCAACTAATAATGGAAGAGACCAAATCAAACGAGAAGGACCGCAGGAGGAGTTGGATTACGAGTCTGACCGTGCATGCCGTCTTACTGCTTTTGGCGATTATTCCATTAATGCAATATGAAATTCCTCCACCCGGACAGCAGGGTGTTTTGGTAAGTTTTGGCGCTCCCGATATGGGGCAGGGAGATGATCGACCAGATACGCAACAGGAAGAAGAAGTGGAACCTGAACCTCCTTCCGAAAGTGACACGGAAGAGGAAGTGGTCGATGAACCTGAGGTGGAAGAAACCCAACCTGAAGAGACACCACCCCCTCAACCCGAGACCACAAAGGAGGTGGTGACAAAAGAGGAACCAGATCTGGTAGCCATTCAGAAGAAGAAACAAGAAGAGGAAGCCAGGAAAAGAGAAGAAGAAGCAGAGCGCCAAAAGCGAGTTGAAGAAGCAAGGAAGAAAGCGGAAGCTGAAGCAGAAGCCAAGCGCAAGGCAGAGGAAGAGGCACAGAAAAAAGCGGAGTACGAAAAAGCCAAGAAACAGTTTGGTGACAGTTTTGGTGATGGTAAAGGAAAAACTGATAAACCGGGCAACCAGGGAGATCCGAACGGTGATCCCGACGCGAAAAAACTGGAGGGAATCAGTACCGGATCGGGTATGGTCGGTGGAGGCCTTGGAGACCGGGGGGTCGTATTCGAACCTAAGATCTCGGACAACTCGCAAAAAACCGGGACGGTGGTGGTTCGGGTATGCGTAGACCGAAATGGTGATGTAGTGAGTGCGGATTATACGCAGAAAGGATCAACTACTGCCGATAGTGAGCTCCGGAACATTGCCATAAACAGTGCTAAAAAGTTCCGTTTTGCAAAAAGCAGCATTGATAAACAGTGTGGGACAATCACCATTGATTTTAAAGTTCGCTAGAAGATATCCGGGATAAAGGAATTCGTCGCATTTTTGCGGTATGACTTATCAGGAGTGTCTTGACTTTTTATATGGTCAACTACCGATGTTTCAGCGAGATGGTAGTTCGGCTTTCAAGAAAGATCTGAACAACACGTTAGCGCTTTGTCGTGCGCTAGGTGAGCCTCAAACCAAATTCAGATCGATCCATATTGCCGGCACGAATGGCAAAGGTTCTGTTTGTCATATGATCGCGGCTGTTTTGCAGGCAGAAGGTTATAAGGTGGGGTTATATACCTCACCACATTACTACGATTTTAGAGAGCGAATTAAAATCAATGGCCGGTTTATATCGAAACAGGCAGTGCTTGGCTTTGTCAAACGCATGCAGGCCACAATCCAAAAGATAAGTCCCTCCTTTTTTGAGCTCACCGTGGCCATGGCCTTTGATTATTTTCACAAGCAAAAGGTCGACTTTGCCATAATCGAAACGGGGCTGGGAGGAAGACTTGATTCGACTAATGTGGTCTCTCCCTTGCTATCCATTATTACTAATATCAGTCTGGACCACCAGTCCCTTTTAGGAGAGACCATCGCATTGATTGCCGTTGAAAAAGCTGGAATCATCAAGTCGGGAATACCGGCTGTGATAGGAGAACGTAGTGCCGAAACTGAACCCGTATTTGAAAACAGGGCCTCTGAAGTGGGAGCGGCACTCACCTATGCCGAAGATCACGTGAGACTGGAGGTTGTAGAATGGGGCAAGGATGACATCAAGTTAGAGGTAGAATATCTGCCAGATGGGCAGCGACGCAAGCTGGAAGTTGGGTTAACGGGTAGGTACCAAATTGCAAATATTCGCACAGTCTTGACATCACTTGATATTCTATGCGACACGCACAACCTCTGTGTTTCGGCCGATGCTCTCGGATATGGACTAAAAATGGTCGTGCGGTCTACCCATCTTCTGGGGCGATGGCAAAAATTGAGGGAAAAGCCGGATGTGATCGCTGACAGTGGCCATAACTTAGCCGGACTTGCGGTAGCCATGGATCAATTAAAGGGGATTGAAAGCGATCAACTCAGAATTGTATTTGGAGTATCGAAGGATAAAAGCTATGACCCTATGCTCGCTTTGCTACCAAAAAATGCGAAATATTACTGGTGTGCCGCTGATTTACCCCGGTCATTATCCCCGGATGCACTGAAGTCGGCCGGAGAGGCGCATCGTCTTCAAGGTCATATCTACGCTTCTGTTTCTGAAGCAATTGCTAGCGCAATTAGAGAGGCAGGCCCGGATGACCTGATTTATGTGGGTGGAAGTTCATTTGTGGTGGGTGAAGTTTTAGCCTTATCCCTTTAGTTGGTAGCGGTTCATGAGCATCCGTTCGAATACGGTGGTAGGTAGATAACGCTTCAGAGAGGTTCCCAGTTTTTGGAAGGGTTTGGCCACCACATATTTTGACTGGAGTTTCTTCTTATAGACCAACCGGCCCACCATCTCAGCAACATAGTTAGCTTCCATGCCCTCACCGATCTCCGTGTCAATAATCTTTTCAGCCACAGAGATTTCCGGTTGATAATCTGAACTGGCCGGTACGTAGGACACTCTGCTTGCTTTGATATCGGTTCTGATTGATCCTGGCTGCACGGTGCAGGCCTGGATGTCAAACTTGTTGACTTCGGCGCGCAAGGCTTCCGTCAGCCCCTCCACGGCAAATTTACTTGCGCTGTAGATTGATCGATAGGGGAGTCCGATCAAACCGGCAATGCTGCTTATGTTTATGATTTTACCTGATTTTCTTTCCCGCATATGTGGCAGGACTGCCTGAATCAATCGTAATACACCGCCAAAATTTGTGTCCATCACCTGGTTGATGCTGGTTTCAGGTGCTTCCTCCAGGGAGCTGATCATTCCAATACCGGCATTATTTATTAATATATCCAGTTTCCCTTCTTTTTCGATGATATCTCTGACGACTTTTTCGATCTGCTGCCGGTCGGTTACATCCAGTTCTACCCAGGTAAAATTAGGGGATTTGCTTTGCCGTTTACGACTGGTTCCATAAACCCGGTGCCCCTGGGCACCAAGATGATGAGAGATACTATATCCCATTCCCCCGGATGCTCCGGTTACTAATACGACGAAACCATCTGAATTATTCATCTCCCTCTTCATTTTGATCCAACAAGATACGGCTGTTTCCCCCAACTTCCAATCCGGCCATCTTTCCGGAGGTCTTTATCGATATGCCTGGCGCTTCAAAAGCGATTTCATGCCTGGCTTGCAGGCTTTCATTTACTTTTCCTGTCATGGCTCCTTTTTGCGGTGCTATCAGTTCTGTTCCTGCATCCTGTTTCGCTTCAATTTCCAATTTTGACTCCCTATCACGGAAGGTGACGACAACCCGTTCTTTTGAAAGATTCAACTTCATTTTAGCTTTGGTATAAGTGGTAAAGATCTTCATCCGGTCTTTGAAGTAGACGATAGCAAGAAAGCCAATGAAATGACTACCCAACCACGGAATATGGGCTACGGAAGCCATTATGGAAAGATCCTCATAGGCATCATAATGATTGCATTGAGTCCAAATCCAGGCCTGAGGAAATGACGAACCCCAGTCTTTTTCGATATAACCCTTTCCCTCCTTAAAGTCGATCGTACCGCCATTAAAATTGAGCTCACCGGCGAGTCGGTGGTGGGCGCTTACCAATCCATGATAACACTGCATAAACGGGACAAATGAGTACCATCCCATGATGCCTGGTGACCAGAAGGGACCGTTAAATGCCACGGGATTCAGACATTCGATCCGTCCCTTGATTTTGGGAAGGTCCAGTTCGATCAATTTACTGCTGAATCTGTTTCGACCGATAGCTATTTGAAATTTATCTTTTTCAGAACTAAAATCTGTGATATCAAATCGCAGGTATTCGCTGGTTTTTGCGACGCCATCCATCACCTGAATAAAAGCATGATGATCCCCCTCGGCACAGGAGATACCCGGTATTATGGCAATAGCGTGTTGCTGGTTGGCCGCAACGAGTTTGAAATACCACCCCTCAAAATAACTGGTTTTTCGACCCCATCCCTGAAACATAGAAGGATTCCAAATAGCAGATATTCGCCTGATATAGTTAGAAATACTCATATGAGCGTTGGCTTTCAAAGTCTAAATCATGTCAAGAAACGACAAACTGTAGGGTTAATTCGTTATTTCTCGTTATTTTTGCGGTCGTTTAGTAAAATACATTATTATGGATCTTTTTAAAAGGATTAGGGAAAATGCCGGACCATTGGGTAAGTATGCTGATGTCTCGGAAGGTTACTACATTTTCCCTAAGCTGGAAGGGGAGATTGGGAGCCGCATGACATTTGATGGCAAAGAAGTGATTGTGTGGAGCATCAATAACTACCTTGGATTAGCCAACCACCCGGAAATTCGAAAAGTGGATGCAGAGAGTGCTGCAGAGTGGGGAATGGCATATCCGATGGGATCCAGAATGATGTCAGGAAATACCAAGTATCATATACAGCTTGAGAATGAGCTGGCTGCCTTTGTCACCAAACCTGCCGGTCTCCTGGTAAATTTCGGATATCAGGCCATGACCTCTGCCATTGACTCTTTGCTTTCACGCAAAGACGTGGTAGTCTATGACGCCGAGTGCCATGCTTGCATTGTAGATGGTGTACGGATGCACCTGGGACATCGCTTTGCGTTTGACCATAATAACATGGCCAGTCTGGAGAAGAATCTATCCCGGGCAAAAGCCATTACAGATAAGACTGGTGGGGGAATACTGGTGATTTCAGAGGGCGTATTTGGTATGGGAGGTGAACAGGGAGACCTGAAAGGAATCGTTGAGCTTAAAAAGAAATTTGAGTTCCGCCTGCTGGTGGATGACGCACATGGGTTTGGTACGCTGGGAAAAACAGGTGCCGGAGCAGGAGAGGAACAGGGAGTTCAGGATGAGATCGATGTGTACTTTTCCACTTTTGCCAAGAGTATGGCAGGAATCGGTGCATTCCTTGCAGGCGAACCAGATATTATTCAATACTTGAAATATAACATGCGATCTCAGATTTTCGCAAAGTCACTGCCAATGCCCTTTGTTATTGGAGGTCTTAAGCGATTGGAGTTGTTGCGTAAGAATCCGGAACTGAAGGAAAAGTTGTGGACCATCGCTTCCGCGCTGCAATCCGGACTTCGTGACAGAGGATTTAACCTTGGAGCCACCACTTCATGTGTGACTCCAGTCGTGTTGCAGGGATCAGTAGATGAGGCCACCCAAATGGTAAACGACTTACGCAAAAACTACGGAATATTTTGTTCCATTGTTGTTTACCCGGTTATCCCGAAGGGCATGATAATTTTGCGATTGATACCGACAGCATCCCACACACTGGAAGATGTCTCCCTGACCTTAGAAGCTTTTTCAGCCGTGGCAGAAAAACTATCAAAAGGTGCTTATACGGGAGGATTTGCTGAGGTAAGGATAGCCTGAGATTAAATTAACCCCTTAATTCTTCTCAGAGATCTTTTATCAAACAACGACGTCTTTTGTGTTGACGCATTTCATAACCTTTCCACAGGTTTTGTACATCATGATTTGATTCCAATTCAGGATTGGTTTCGACCTTCTTGATTCCATAACGGATGAAAGTCTCAATAATCTTATTAAAAATCAGGGCGGTGATGCCCTTATTCTGGAGATCCGGATGGACTGCTATCAGGTACAGGTCGGCCCGGTCATTTTTCTGCATGGCCCGGCGCAAATGAAGAAACCCGAATGGGAAAAAACGTCCCTTAGCCTTCTGGAGCGCGCGGGAAAAAGACGGCATCGTGATTCCAAAACCGGCAAGTGCACCATGCTGATCGACAATGATGCTGATGAAATCGGGATTGATAAAAGTTATATACCGTTTTACAAAAAGATCTATCTGACCTTTTGAATGCGGGATAAAACCTTCCAGTTCTTTATAAGCCAGATTAATTAATTCAAATATTTGATGCCCCATAGCGATGAGATCTTTCTTATTAACCGGCTCATACTCCTGAAGCTGATATCTCCTCTTTATCATGTCCGCAAATTTGGTAACCCTTTCGGGAATGGCGTCCGGAACCGTGGCTTCAAACTCCTTCCAATCGACCAGCTTCGCATAGCCAAGATTCTCAAGATGAGAGAGATAGTAAGGTTCATTATAGTTGACGGCCATGGTGGCCAATTCTTCAAATCCCTCAATCAGCAGTCCGGCCTTATCCATGTTTGAAAAACCGTAAGGCCCCTTTATTACCTGACATCCTCGTTGTTTTGCCCAGATTTCTACCGCTTCAAACAGTGCTTTTGACACATCACCATTGTCGATGAAATCAAGCCATCCGAATCTGGCCGATCTCTTCTCTGCTCCATTATTTTCAATGTGATTGATAATACCGGCAATTCTACCTACAATTCTGCCATTGGATTTTGCCAGAAAAAGTTTGGATTCGCAGTGCTCGTAGGCTGGATTTTTTTTTGAATTGAATGTCTCCAGTTCAGCTTGACGGAGGGGAGGTACGAAATAGGGGTTTGTCCGGTATAACTGATATTGAAAATCAACAAACCGTTGTAAATCAGACTTGTTATCTACAGTAGTGACTACAATTTGGTTTGACGACATATATGGTAAGTATGCGGTTGAAATTACGATTTTTTACCTCACTGAAAGGTAGCAAAAAGCCCGGTTTCAGGAAGATAAGCAATATAGCCCTGATAGACAAAATGACGAAAAGTACATCATCAAGGTTTTAGACTTGTCTTCAGGTACTGCTCTTCCGCAATGAATACTAATTCAGGATAGAAAGCCCTGGCATCTTTAAATCCTTTGCTAATCCTGATCCGTTCATGATTTTCGGTGAGGAAGATGTAGGTAGGATAGGACATTTCTCCATCACAAAGTGCCCGGGCCAGTTCATGCACGCCATTTCGTCCCTGCGGTGTCCATTTAAACTCCTGATCGTTCCAAAGGATTGGTTCCTTTTGCTCGGCATTGAGTTTAACTGCGTAAAAGTGAGTATTGATGTATTGAATAATCAGCGAATCAGAAAAAGTTTCCCGGTCCATGACCTTGCACCAGGAACACCAGTCCGTGTACACATCGACCAGTATCTTCTTCTTTTCCTCTTTGTTTGCTTCCATAGCCCTGTCCCAGGACATCCAGTCAATCTCTTCAGCTACGGTGGAACCTGACTCAATTGGAAATGAGCCTGATAAAATATAAAATAATGATATATAGATATTTATATATTTCATAGGAACTATATGTGTCCTGGTAAACAAATATAGTCGATCAGGTTTGTTTTTCGGGTATTTTTAACAAAGAGCTAACATTTGAGGGTGCATTTTTGCATCTTTATGGAATGCAGAAACTTGTAATTGGGATTGGTGGTGCCAGTGGAGCTATCTATGGAAAAAGGCTGCTCGACCGGTTGGAAGACCTTAAGGATCAGGCAGGTGAGATCCGGGTTGTGATTACCGAAAACGGTAAGATCAACTGGAATCTTGAAATGGAACCATTTCGGGAAGAACAATACTCTTTTCGCTTTCATCACGAACAAGATTTTTACGCCCCTTTTGCTTCTGGCTCCGCTCGATACAATACAATGATCGTATGTCCCTGTTCAATGGGGTTACTCGGTAGAATTGCCAACGGGGTATCCAACAACCTTATCACCAGATCAGCCGATGTGATGCTAAAGGAAAGAAGGAAACTGTTATTGATCACCCGGGAAACTCCCTTGAGCCTCATTCACATAAACAATATGAAGGCCGTGACAGAAGCTGGAGCGATCATCTGCCCCGCTACCCCTTCCTTTTATCACAAACCTCAATCAGTGACGGATCTCGTCGATACGGTCATTGACCGGGTGTTAGATCTTGCCGGGTTTGAGATCGACACAAAGCGGTGGGGAGTCTGAGAGAGGACCAAATTAATTCTGAAGACAAATTCTGGCGACTTTTTACCCCATTCTTAAATAATCGCTGTAGCGCTCTATTAGTCGGCATGAGCCTGATGTTGATGTAGCAGACGGGCAGAGCTCTTTTTGCGTTGTCGTAAATCCCTGTTTACGGCAATACTGGCATTGAGTTCGAATCCCGCCAGCAGAATGAAGCAATTCATTTGCATCCACACCAGGATCACAATCAGTGCTCCCAAAGATCCGTAGACCCGGCTTTGGGTTCCAAAATTGTCGATGATATAGGTGAAGGCTGCGGAGGTAATCAAACTGACCACAGTAGCCAGTGTCGTGCCTGGAGATAATAATCCAAACTTTCGTTTCAAGGGTGGTCCGAACCGGTAGATCACGCTGATTACGCTGTAAAAGAGAACCAGCAGGGATAGCCACTTAATGACGCTTACGATAAACAAATGCTCATCGCTTCCAAAGAGAAGAAGCAATAGCTTATCACCGGTTACCATAATGGTACCGGAAATCAGGAATGAAAGACCAACAAAGGAGGTCAATCCGATTGCGATGCCGCGTTTTGCAAAAAAGGTTCTGGCTTTGAAAGAGACATCATATGATTTTTCAAAGCCTCTCATAAGAGTTAACATGCCGCTGGAGGCAAAAATCACGGCAAGCACAAATCCGACAGAGAGCAGGCCACCCCTCGGAATCGAAGTGAGACTTTCAACGGTTTCAAATAAAAAGGCATGGGCATTGACCGGCATGATTTGACGTATCGCACTCTTGATTACTTCATCCAAATCGTGGATGGGGATGTAAGGAAGTAGCGTAAACATAAAAATGATCGTCGGAAAAAGGGACAGAAAGAAGCTATAGGCAATGCTGTTGGCGCGGGTGACGATATCCTCCCTTTTCAATTCATTAACCAGAAAAATGAAGACATCCCAAATCGGTATTCCAAAAAATCCGGGCAGTGAATGGGTACGCATCCATTTTCGCAGGATAGCCAGTATCCTTAAATACAGTCTTTTTGCCCATATGTAGATGCTATGAAAAATATGGTTTCAGTTTTTCTGTAATAGATAATGGAGTTCTGATCTGATTTCCCGACTCAGCATCACGAAAACAGAGCGTTACTTTTGCTTTGTTCAGAACCTCATTGTTTTCATTTCTTATTTCCACCAAAAATACGATAAAGCGATCCGGTAAGGTGTCTATTACAGTACTTATTGTCAGTAAGTCGTCATATCTGGCCGGTTGAATGTACTTCGCTTCAAGACGGACAACCGGCATCAGAATACCCTGCTCTTCCAGATCACGGTAGGTAAGGCCCATTGAGCGAATCGCTTCCACCCGTCCTACTTCGTAGTAGAGCGCATAGTGACCATAATAGACATAACCCATCTGGTCCGTTTCTCCATAACGCACTCTGATTTGAGTACTATGTGAATACATTCGAGTCGTATTTCCTAAATGATTTCCTTACCAACTTTGTTCCAAAACCGGACCAGAATCCAGGCTGAAATTATCGCAACAACAAAGAGGATAGCCGCGATTGAAGTCTGGCCAAACAGAAATTTACCGGTGGCGAACAAGAGCGAATAGATAAGTACGGTTCCCGCCAGCATGGCCAGGATGCCGGATGGTAGTGTCCATTTGGCTTTGGCATCGACAATGTCAACACCATCCATTCTGGCTCCATCGATTACTTTTTTCCAACCTCTACCTCCCGGTTGAATCCGGCGGTAGAAATTTCTCAGTGTTTCCGAAGATTCCGGTTGGGTCAGGAAAGTGACCGAGAGCCAGATGATGGTCGTAATCATTACGATCAAAGGGAAGCGCCAGTAGGGCGCCCATGATGCGGGAAATGCATTTCCAAACACAAAAATAAAGGAGATAATTCCAGAAGAGAACATCGCAGCAATTTCACTCCAGGCATTTATCCGCCACCAAAACCAACGTAAGAGGAATATTAACCCGGTCCCAGCCCCAAACATGATAATGAAGTCAAATATCTGCAACGCATTGCGCATTGCGAGGGCGGTAACCGCAGCCAGAGCCATTAACAAAAAGGTAGTAACCCTACCCGCCGTGACACATTCTTTTTCAGAGGCATCCGGATGAAGGAATCGCCGGTAGAAATCATTAACGAGGTAGGAAGCACCCCAATTCAAGTGGGTGGAGATTGTAGACATAAAAGCGGCGATCAGGGCAGCAAGCACCAACCCCAGCAAGCCTGCCGGGAGAAAGGTTAGCATGGCCGGATAAGCCAGATCATGACCGATTTTGCTTTCATCGACATTAGGGAATGCGGTCCGAAGGCTATCCAGATCAGGAAAAACCACGAGGGAAGCCAAGGCAACCAGTATCCAGGGCCAGGGTCGAAGCGCATAATGAAGTATGTTGAAGAAAAAAGTAGCACCAACGGCATGATTTTCATTTTTGGATGCCAGCATCCTTTGTGCGATATATCCACCGCCACCCGGCTCGGCACCGGGATACCATGCAGCCCACCACTGTACTGCCAACGGAATGATCACCAAAGAGATTAGAATATCCTTGTTGTCAAATCTGGGAAGGATGGAGATATGTTCTGTAACAGCTGCGTGATTGATCAATCCGGAAAGACCACCAACATCCGGATGGTTGACAGCGACTACCGCAGCACCAATCGATCCGATCATGGCTACGAAAAACAAGATGAAATCGGTGTATACTACCCCTTTGAAACCTCCCAGTGAACTGAAAATGACTGTGACCAGCGCAGCTAAACCAACGGTCTGTATAGGCGACAGGTCTAACATGACCGCTCCAATTTTTATAGCTGCCAGCGTCACAGCCGACATGGCCAGGACGTTGAAGACCAATCCAAGGAACACAGAACGAAAGCCTCTCAGGAACTTTGCTGCTGCTCCGCCGTACCGTAGCTCATAGAACTCAATATCGGTGGTTACGTTGGATTTCCTCCAAAGTTTGGCATAGACGAATACTGTGAGCATTCCTGTAATTAAAAATATCCACCAAACCCAATTACCAGAAACTCCATTTTGTCTTACGATATCAGTGACCAGGTTGGGAGTGTCGGTAGAAAAGGTAGTGGCTACCATAGACATCCCAAGCAGCCACCAGGGCATACTACGACCGGATAGAAAAAATTCATCCGTACTTTTTCCAGAGGTTCTGGCGACATAAACACCGATAGCCAGGGTCAGAGTGAAAAAGAAGATAATAATTGCAATGTCTATTGTAGCGAGTGTCATGAAGTTCGTTTACGTGGATTAATCAACTTGAGATTCTGATGTCAAGATACACAATTGAACGGCAAATAAGGATCTGCGGGCAAGGCATTTCTTTGGCACAGAGTATGCGTGACAGCGCATGGATTTCTGAGTCTGGTCTGAGTATCTCGGTATCTTTGATAAACTAAACAGGTTTCTATCTTTGTGATCATCTTTTTGAAATAAATACGTATGAAAAAAGACATAAGTCTACTGGTGCTGGCTGCCGGTATGGGAAGCCGTTATGGAGGTTTAAAGCAGTTGGATGCTTTGGGGCCAAATGGCGAGACGATACTGGAGTATTCCATTTATGATGCGGTTAAGGCTGGATTTACGAAAGTTGTTTTCGTGATCAGGGATCATTTTGAACAGGATTTTCGCGATAAAATTGGAGATCGTTTTGCTGGCGATATCGAGGTAGTCTATGTGCATCAAAAAGTTAATCCGGAGATTGCCGGTGTTCCGAATCCACCGGTGCGGGAGAAACCCTGGGGAACTTCCCAGGCGGTCCTGGTGGCTAAGGATGTCATCGATGAACCATTTGCGGTGATCAATGCAGATGACTATTACGGACAACAGTGTTTCCAGGTGATGGGCAATTTCTTACGCGAAGAAGTCACTCCCGAGACGTTTTCCATGGTTGGCTATACACTTGTTAATACGCTATCCGAAAAAGGACATGTAAACCGAGGTGTTTGCAGTACCGATGAAGAGGGAAATCTGGCTGCGATCAGAGAGATCTTGAAGATCCATTTTGAGGGAGATAAAATCGTTTTCGGGGATGGTGGAGATCAAACCCTGGCAAAGGATGCCATTGTAAGTATGAATTTCTGGGGTTTTCATCAAAGTATTTTTAAGGAATTGGAGACGGGGTTTAAGCGCTTTGTTGAAGCAAATCTGGATAATCCCAAAGCCGAATATTACATTCCGATCATCATTGACGAGTTGATAAAATCGGATAAAATCAAGGTGAAAATGCTGCATTCTGAGGATCAATGGTATGGTGTCACCTATAAAGAAGATGCAGTACAGGTAAAGCAGGCATTCCACCGTTTTGCTCAAGAGGGCAGATATCCTACCCCTCTTTGGAAATAGGCATCCAAACTAAACTCGATGGCATTTAATATACCAGAGACGGGGCAGGAGCGTATTGTGATAATCGGAGCAGGATTTGCCGGTCTAAAGCTCGCCCGCTCATTAGTCCGTTCTGATTTTCAGATCGTGCTTATTGATCGCAACAACTATCATCAGTTCCAACCTCTTTTTTACCAGGTGGCCATGGCTGGGCTTGAGCCTTCATCCATCAGCTTTCCGCTGAGGAAGATCTTTCAGAAAGCGCAGAATGTTTTAATACGCTATGCAGAAATTGAGCGGATAGATCTTGAAGGCAATCGAGTGTATGCAGACCTCGGCTATCTGAACTTTGATAAGCTGGTTATTTGTACCGGAGCTACGACCAACTTCTATGGAAATGAGGCTATCGAGGAACTTACGTTACCGATGAAGTCTATTTCTGAAGCACTTGGCTTGAGAAATGCCATATTGACCGATTATGAAAGAGCCCTGTCTATTCGCGATTTCGATGAGAGACAGGAATTGATCGATATAGTAGTGGTGGGAGGGGGCGCTACCGGCGTGGAGGTAGCAGGAGCTCTGGCTGAGATGAAAAAGTATATTCTGCCCAAAGATTATCGTGAATTACCTTATGGAGAGGTTGATATCTATCTGGTTCATGCCGGTTCGCAATTGCTTCCCGGGATGTCGGAAAATGCCTCCGTTAATTCGCTTAAATATCTACGTGATCTGGGAGTAAAGGTAATCTTGAATAAAAGAGTCCAATCCTTCGATGGAGATTATGTAACCACCAATGACGGGGAGAAGATTCGATGTGGAAAAGTGATCTGGGCAGCAGGGATCGTTTGTCCCGTACTACAAGGATTTCCCACTGAAATATTAGGGAGAGGAAGACGAATTCGGGTGAATCGTCATCTGGAAGTGATCGACCGGCAAGACATATTTGCCCTTGGCGATGCCGCCCTGGTAGAGGGCGATCCTGCATACCCTGATGGCCATCCTCAGGTGGCACAAACAGCCATTCAAATGGCCAAGTTGCTTTCAAGGAATCTTAAAAAGAGTGCAAGATCTCAATGGAAACCTTTTGCCTACAAGGATTTGGGTGCAATGGCCACGATCGGCCGAAACCGGGCGGTTGTTGACTTACCACGTGTGAAATTTAAGGGGTTTTTTGCCTGGGTGGTGTGGCTTACGGTCCATTTGTTTTCGCTGCTGGGAGTGCGAAACAAAGTGATTGTATTTTTGAATTGGATGTGGAATTATCTCACGTACGATCAATCGCTCCGGCTGATCATACGGCCTGGAAAAACTCGTAAAGAAAAGCAGTAGAGCGGAGAAGATCTCTGTAGCAGGAGCCCCAGGCCGGGAGGCCCATCGATTACAATAAATTTCCAGGGGGGATAAGATCTTCCCTTTCAGTCAGATTTAAATAGCGATAAATACTATGTAAGGATAAGTTCTGATTCTTACGTTCTCTGGCAAAGAATTTGTAAAAACATGAGAAGTGATTAGAACCTACATTCACCAAAACACCTAGAACCTGGTTTCCTGTCTAAATGAAATACGAACCCATTTGTATTTTCAGAAAATATGATAGTCATATTTACTGAACATTTTAAGGTATTTTCAAAATACCTGGCCAAATTCTGCGGAATGAACTCAGAATTAATCTTCTGAATGATCACCCAAAGTTTCGACTGCGGATGATGATGGAGGAAGATATTGGATCTCTTCAATGAGGAGATCATTTTAATGTCCAGAAATGGGAGAAATTGATTGACGACAGAAGAATAGCAATGTGGGGAGATATTGATCTCCTACCGGCGTCCAGCTGCAAGCAGTGGCTGGAAGACCTGAATGACGGGTTATCATGTCACCCACTTTGTTGTTTATCCCATGAAAAGTTTGGGGATAAAGCCAAGGTAAATCGCTCCGGTCAGGAGCCGATACCAGGGGGATATTCCATCATTCATACTTCGCTCCAAAGCAACATTTTTCACTTACAATTCAATGTCTACTACTTACCGGGAGAAATTACGAAGTGTATAATGCATACCGCTCCTGGGAGAAAGATGAGTCACGATAATTTGGAATTATCGGCTCATTTTGAGGGACAAAGTATACCCGGACGTATTTACGATCGGGGACTCAAAAACAAGAATCAAGAGCAGCTCGAAATTATTGGATTTCAGATTTCGACTGATCTCTCCAAGTCTTAGGAGTTAGTAGTAAGAGACCAGACCATGGGTAATGCAAAGGGGTGAAGCATAAGTAATTATGTCACCCCTTTCTCTTTTTTACTGACCTAAAGCTTATTTAAGCACAAGCTTCACGTTTAAGTCAAATTCGTCATAAATAGTTTTGTCTCCAAGATTGTCAAAGAAACTTCCACTACCATAGCGTACATCATACTCAGAGCGATCTACCGTTATATCTGCAGTAGCTACGGTCATACCGCCTTCAGTTGAAATCTGAGTGTTGAATTTAATTGGCTTGGTGATTCCCTTGATGGTAAGATCACCTACAACCTTAAAACTACCCGGTGTGCCCCGGTGTACTACTTCTGAAATTTCAAGGATGGCATTAGGGTATTCAGCTACATTGAAAAAGTCAGCTGATTTTAGATGGCCTTCCAATTTGCCGGCACCATCTTTTCCCGCCATGTCCAGATTCTTGATGCTGGTCATATCGATAATAAATGAACCTCCCTTTAGCATATCCGCTTCCATCATCAGCGATCCTTCTTTCAATTGAATCGTACCATTGTGTGATCCGGTTACCTTCTTTCCGGTCCATGTGATTTCACTTTTTTCAATATCCACCATCTTTTCAGCCGGTGGTACTACCGTAAAAGCACTCAATATTAGTGCACTTACTGCCAGAAGTGAGAAAACAACTTTTTGCATAAGACTTTAATGTTTTGTTAGTTAATTGATTAAGAATTATTAATTATTGGTATTTAGTTTATCCAGAATTTGATTTAGTACCGTGAGGTCCTCCGGACTCAAAACCTTTAGCCGTTGTTCAATTTTAGCCTCCATCTCGCGGCTGGCTTCATTGACAATACGCAGACCTTCTTCTGTCGGCAGGACTTCTGCTCTACGCCGGTCCTGAGGACATTCACGCCTTTCTAACAAGCCCTTGCTACGAAGCTTTTCGATCAAGCGTGATGTATTGGACATTTTATCCAGCATCCGGTCGGTGATATCACTGACGCTGATCGGCTCTCCTTTCTGACCCCTGAGAATCCTCAGAATATTGAACTGCTGAACGGATATCTTGAAGGGTTTAAGTACTGTATGAGAAGCTGATTGCAAACTGCTATGTGTGTGGTAGATATTCAGTAGTGTGCGCAATTCCAAGCTGCTAAAATTATTTTGTTTTATGGCTTTTTCCAGTATCACGATGCAATTATATGTCTATACAACTAATGTATGGACATTTAGTTTTGCGAAAGCCTGTATTTCTCCGACGAAAGGGAAATTTTCGTGACTGAACCTGACCAGACTACTAATTTAGCTGTAACTCGAAGGGTAATCTTGCCATAGGATGCTGGCAACTTAGTAGATATTCGAGAGAAGTCAAAGTCCGGTGGATGTCCGGAAATCGGTTAGATAAGATCCGGTTGCTGATCTCAGAAGGTAAATCCTGGCCGGTCAGATCCTCAATGAGTTTTTGCATCGGATCCTTCAGTCTTGGATATTCTGTGATCCGGTAGTCATCCGTGCCAGCCATTTCGGATGCTAGCTGGATGGCGTCATCCAGGTCACCCAGTTGATCCACCAATCCAATTTCTTTGGCCTTTTCTCCGGTCCATACTCGTCCCTGGGCTATTTCATGGACTGCATCACGGGTCATGTTGCGTCCCTGGGCCACCCGGCTTAAAAATGCTTCATACATACGATCAATTCCCTCCTGCATAATAGAAGCCTGTTCGGGCCCTACCGGATAAAATGGATTGATCAATCCGTTGGCATATTTGGCCGTCTGCACCGTATCCATATGAATACCCAGTTTTTCATTCATTAATTCCTGTACGTTGGGGATCAGTCCAAAGACGCCAATCGAACCGGTAATGGTATTTGGTTCGGCGACAATCCGGTCAGCTCCACAGGCAATGTAGTATCCTCCGGAAGCAGCTACGTCGCCCATGCTTACGATCACAGGTATTCCTTCTTCCCGCAGTAATTGGGTCTCCCTCCAAATCTCATCGGAAACATAGGCATCGCCACCGGGTGAATTGATACGAAGCACGACAGCTTTGACTTTGTCATCTTTTCTTATGTCTCTCAAAATAGGTACGTACTGATCATCGGTGATCATTCCATATTGATCTTCTCCTCCTCTGATTTCACCTTCGGCATAGATCAGCGCAATCTTTGATCCTGCCGTAAGATTCAGATCTTTGCCTTTTGCTTTATAGTAACTATTAAGACCGACAAAATTAATTTTTTCGTCTTCATCAAAGTCGAGCTGATCGCGGATCTCATTGTAAAATTCATCCTCATACTGAATGGCATCAATAAGATTATTTTCCAGGGCCATATCCGCACTTCGTCCATATAAATTGGACGCTGCCTGTTTGACCTCTTCTACCGATAGGTTTCTGCCCTGAGCGATATCTTCCACAAAAGACTCGTAGAGATCTTGTATATATTCCCTTATTTGATACCGGTTTTCATCACTCAATTCATTTAGGCGAAAGGGTTCAGTGGCCCCCTTGTATTTACCGGCATAAAATACATTCATCTTTACCCCTATACGATCCAGCATATCCTTGAAGAAGGGAATTTCAGTACCAAATCCACGCAAATCAATACCTCCCAGGGGGTGCAACATGATTTTGTCAGCTGCCGTTGCCAGATAATAAGCTCCCTGACTGTATCCATAGTTGCCACAATACGCATAAACAAATTTGCCGCTCTCCTTAAAATCAAGAATGGCGTCCCGGATGTAGTCAGCCGATGCATTGCCAAGTCGTGCTGATGATAATGAAAGATAGATTCCTTTGATATTGCGATCTTCCTTGGCATGGCTGATACATTGGGCGACCTCATAAAGTCCCAGGAAAGGATCTTCTGAAAAATTATACATGGCTGCTTCCGTATTGTTGGTCTTCTCCGGGATTTCGCGATCAAAACTTAATTTTAATACTGAATTTGCTTTCACGTCCGGTTTAGATAGCCCGGCACTGATCAATCTTGTCATCATAAATGAGCCAATCAATCCCACTACAACCAAGGCCATGACGACTCCCAGGCAAGAACCAAATACTATTTTTATGAAATTTTTCATTCGAATTATGATCCAATTTTACAAATCACGGCAAAGTTAGTAATGAGACGGCAAAGGAATAGGTATTTTCCGATGAAATCAGGTACTTACTCGTCTAAGCTACCCGAGGACAAGGCACAAAACGGGAAGAATGAGCGATTTAGTGAATACTAACCCTGTGTACACCGGGATTATAACGCATGGCGATCAATTTTATGATTTCCTCCAGATGTTCCTTATTCTTAACAAAATCCATGTCCTCGACATCGATGATAAGGATAGGATATGAATTTTCATTTCTGAAATACTCGAAGTATGCATTTTGGATGGTGGTGAGATAGTCTTCCGTAATCGGTGATTCCATTGCTCTTCCTCTTTCTTCAATAAGATGTGCGAGTTTACCGGTAGAGCGATGCAGGTAAACCAGTAAATCGGGATTAGGAAATGGACTCTCGAGTAGTTGAAACAGGTGTTGAAAAATTCTAAACTCTTCCTGATTGAGGTTGTTTTTGGCAAAAAGCAGCGTCTTGGTAAAAGAGTAGTCGGCGAAGATGTGATTGGCGAAAAGATCGTGGGTAAGAATATGTTTTTGCAATTGTTTGTGGCGTTCGGTCATAAAAAAGATTTCAACCGGAAAAGCATACCGCTCCGGGTCACTGTAGAAGTAAGGAAGGAAGGGATTGTCAGTAAACTGCTCAAGGATGAGCTTACCACTATATAGCTTGGCGAGTTTGGTTGCTAACGATGTTTTACCACTGCCTATGTTGCCCTCTATGCAGATATATTGATGTGGAATCGGGTATTCTTCCATTTAGCATTCGATCTTTTGTACCTCCAGTGTATCGGCACATTGAAGATACAATTCTTCAATAGTCGCACCTAGACTGGGATGGAGGAAATCACGTGCAATTTCCATTAATGGCACTAAGGTAAAATTTCTCTCAGCGATCCTGGGATGAGGAATTTTTAAATCGGGAAGATCGATGACCTGGTGATCGTAAAATAAAATATCGATATCGAGCAGCCGGGATTGCCATCTTCTGCCATCGCGTTCCCTTCCCAGGCTTTTTTCAATGCCCAAAATGGTTTCGAGAAGGTCAGTGGGAGCGAGACCGGTGCGAATTTTGACCACCTGATTTACAAAATCACTTTGGTCTTCATAACCCCACGCCTGACTGCGGTATAAAGCAGACATAGATTCGACAACCCCGCAAGATTTTTTGATTTCAACGACAGCAAGCGCCAATAATTTCTCACTGGCACCCATATTCGATCCCAGCAAGAGAAATACCGGCTTACTCATAGGTTAGCAAATTATATCCAGATACATCGACTATGATGGCGTGGATCTGATTGCATTAAGGTATCTGTTCACTTCGTTTCTCACTTGTGGAGCAAGGAGTACCAGACCAATCATATTAGGTACCATCATCGCAAAGATCATTGCATCGGAAAATCCAATGACTGAAGATAAACTGGAGGCAGAACCAATCACTACAAAAATGCAAAACAGGATCTTGTACGTGTACTCAGTACGCTGGTTGCGACCAAATAGGTAAGACCAGGCCTGAAAACCGTAGTAGGACCAGGATATCATGGTACTAAAGGCAAACAGCACCACTGCTAAACTCAAAAGCAGTGGAAACCAGGAAATGACGGATTCAAAGGCACTGGAAGTGAGCAATATTGCCTGAGCGTCACTCAAAGAAGCATTATCCGGATTGACGTTTCCGGTGATGATCAATACCAATGCAGTCATGGTACAGACTATCACGGTATCGACAAAAGGTTCCAGGAGTGCTACCAGGCCTTCTGAGGCAGCATAGTTTGTTTTGACCGCGGAGTGCGCGATCGATGCACTGCCTATGCCGGCTTCATTGGAAAATGCAGCTCTTCGAAATCCTTGTACTAATACTCCGACGGCCCCTCCGGCTACTCCTTCCGGGCTGAAAGCACCGTCAATAATGGCCATAAATGCATCGCCAATCATGTTAAATTTGGAAATCAAGACAAAGAGGGAAGCTCCAACATAAATGACGACCATAAAAGGTACAATCTTGTCGGTGACTTTGGCAATCTTCTTAATCCCGCCAATGATGACTATGCCGACGAGGATCGCCATGATTACACCGAAAAGCCAACCCTTATTGTGGAAAAATGAATTCTCTCCTCCCGTGACGTTTTCAATCAATTGAAATGCCTGATTCACCTGGAACATATTACCCCCGCCAAAGGAGCCTCCAATACAGAAGATAGCAAATAATCCTGCCAGTACCTTACTCAGGCCGGAGGAGTTTAGCCCTTTTCTCAGGTAGTACATAGGTCCGCCATACACAGTTCCATCCGCTTCTATATCACGATACTTGACACCCAAAGTACACTCTACAAATTTGGAAGCCATACCGAGAAATCCCGCTATGATCATCCAGAAGGTGGCTCCTGCACCACCGATCGACACCGCAATGGCTACCCCGGCAATGTTTCCCAGTCCTACCGTGGCTGAGAGTGCTGCCGTTAGCGCCTGAAAATGAGATACCTCACCACTATGACCTTCTACCCGAATGGTATCCGGATTATCACCGTCGTCAGTAAAAACCGTATCCGCAACATCCACTTTATGATCTTTCCGTCCTTCCAGATGATCATATTTGCCGCTAACCACCTTGATCGCTGTGGTGAAATGACGAAAATTGATTAGCTTGAAGTAAATGGTAAAGTATGTAGCTCCCAGGATTAAGGGAAATAGCACCCAGAATACGCTTATATCGTCTGTAATCGGTATTTGATAAAAGATGAAATTGACAAACCAACCGGTGGCTCTGCCAAATGCGGCATCAATTCGTTCATCCATTCCCATTTCCTGAGCCTGGGATAAAATGGGAAAAATGAGTAGTAGCAGAGATGTCAGCGTGTGTTTCTTCATGGTTGCAAAGCAGGTTTTTCAGCCTTTAAGGTAAAACGATTATTTGATTCCACAGAATGGAAGATGCAATTTGAAAGAGGTCATCGCGAACCATTTTCCACAATGTAATCCTGGAAGTAATTGATAAATAGAATTTTAAAGGAAATTCTCAATCAGAAAAATAATACCCATCTTTAAAGATGTCTATTTCCCGCCGGTCCTTTTTTGTCGGCCTGCCGGTTCCGCGATCACGTGATTCCGCTTTCCCCTTGCCGATAAACCAACTTTCATACTTGTTCAGTTCTTCGTCCGGTGTCAGGTCTGCATACGCTTCCTGAGCTAGTGGTGCGCTAACCCTTTTTTCAATTAGCTTCAATACTTTGAAAGAAAAGTTATAGCCATTTTTTTGTACCTCGACCAGGTCTCCGACAGCAACGGTACCCGAAGGTTTTACCTTTTGCCCCTCCACTGTCACTTTGCCGGCTTTGCATTGATCCGTAGCCAGGGTTCGGGATTTAAATATTCGAACACTCCACAACCATTTATCTACTCTAACCTTCGACATGTTTTTGTTCTTCGCTCAGTACAGGCAGTTGAATGTCAAGACCTTCCATCACATCTACCAGGTATTTGGCAACAAAATAATCGCGGTACCAACGTTGATCACTGGGCACGATTACCCAGGGTATTCGACTGCGGTTTATCACGTCTTCATAAGCAAAGCGATATTCATCCCACAGCTTTGCTTCCTCCCAATCCGCCGGATTGTGTTTCCAGTTTTTGGATGGCACCTCAATCCTTTCCCGCAGCTTTTCTTTTTGTCTTTCCTGGCTGATGTGCATGTAGAATTTGATGACTTTGGTATTATTATCGAACTCCAGTAGTTGTTCAAAACTGTTAATAGCTGCGATTCGGTAATCTACCTGTTGTTCATCGATCCAACGGTGTACTCGTTGGATCAGTACATCTTCATAGTGAGACCGGTTAAAGACTTGTATGCGACCTTTCCTTGGCGTTAATTTATGGACTCTCCAGAGAAAATCATGATCAAACTCTTCATCTGAAGGTTTCTTAAATCCATAAGCCCAAACTCCCGATGGACTACAATAGCGAAAGACTTTCCGGGTAGCACCATCTTTACCGCTGGCATCCATTCCCTGAAAAACGACAAGCAGGCTACGTTTTTCTTCGGCATATAAGTGATGCTGTAGTTCACCCAGCTTCCGGGATAGTTTGTCTCTTTTCTTTTTGGTCTCGTTTTTATCCAGGCCCTTTGGAGCTCTGGTATCAATTTCAGCAAGTTTTATCATGTGCGAGCATTTATATTCTTGAAGAAAGATATTACTTTATTTTTTTCTCAATATCCAAATATCCTGCTCTGGCCGGCCCTTTTCACCGTTGTCAACTTGATGCATCACCAGGCTATACAGATCACTTATGGCCGATAAGACAAAATCAGGCGGATGATAAGTACTGTATATTCTTCGGCCTTCCTGATTATTTTGCCTTACCACCAAATGGCCCTGATCGTAGTGATTTTTTTCAACTTCTGTAAGATCATGGTAAAAGGCCTTACCCTGGGTGGTAAAGAGCAGCACTCCGGAGGGTGCCAAAAGCCGGTGCAATTCCCTGAACCAACCGAGATTGCGTTCGACAGAAAGATGGGTAAATACCGAAATAGCATATATGAAAGAGAAATAATTATCTGATAGTGCAATAGGAGGCTCGATCTCATTGACCACGAATTTTACCTCAGGAATATTTTCTTTGCACCAGGATATCGTCTCTTTATTGAAGTCAGATCCGAAAATATCGCATTTCTCCGCCAAAAATGGAAGGTGGCGCACCACCCGAGCGGGGCCACATCCCCAATCCAGTATATTTTCTAAAGGTCTTTCAGCCACCTCTTGGTATTGATTAATCAACCACCGGGCTGTTTCCCTGCCACTTCTGTAATATGCCTGATAATCCAGTTTGAAGGTTTCGTAGAGTATTTTCTTATCGGGCAAAATAAATTGTGGCTGCTCGACGGAAAATTTTCTGTTCCTCCGATAGTTTCTTAATCCCTGATACTTCATTCTGAACTCGTCAAGAAGGACGAGCAGGCCAAGTTTTCCAAGAAAAGACTTTAAATGTGGTTTAAGCAAGTTATAAAAGCAAGAGTCAATAAATATCAGTTCATTCGGCTTCTCTTGATTAGATAGGATTGCAGGATTTGGTTGAAGCCCTGAGAGATATCCGCTTCCACCAAATCAATTTTGTATTGCAGGCATTTCAATTGCAGTTCCTCTTTGAATTCCCTTAGCTTCCGGGTGTAAATGTCTTTCACTTCATGTGGCTGCACTTTTACCCGTTCCCCCGTCTCTACATCAATAAACATATATGGCCGGTTTTCAAATTGGAAATCGATTTCCTTTGATTTATCAACTACGTGAAATAAGAGCACTTCATGCTTGTTATGCTTCAGGTGTTGGAGTGCAGAAAAAATATGTTCAGGTGACTCTATCCGGTCAAACATATCACTGAAAATCACAACCAGCGAACGCTTATGAATGCTGTCGGCGATCTGATGCAGTGCTGCGGCGGCATCGGTACTTTTATCCTCTTTGGCATCCTTTATCGCATTATCCAGGTAGGTAAGCAATAGTTTATAGTGTGCCGTACTGCTCCGTGCGGGAGTATGTTGCCGAAGCTCACTGTCGAAAATACTCAAACCGAAAGCATCCCTTTGCCGCTTTAGTAGCATCATCAACGAAGCTGCCGCGAGTGATGACCATTTCAATTTGTTGAGTGTTTTCGATCCGGCTTCCATTTCAGGAAAATACATGGATGACGACACGTCGACGACAATTTGACAACGCAGATTGGTTTCCTCTTCAAAGCGTTTGGTAAACATCTTATCTGTACGAGCATAGACCTTCCAATCGATATTCCGGGTACTTTCCCCCTGATTATAGAGACGGTGCTCTGCAAATTCGACCGAAAACCCATGAAAGGGACTTTTATGCAAACCGATAATAAATCCCTCCACGACCTGTCGTGCAATCAAGTCAAGGTTTTCGAGCTCCTTGACGTTATATTGTTCAAAAAAATCCATAATGCTAAAAATAAAAAAGCTCCCATTCATGAACGCAGAATAGGAGCAGTATATTTACTTGAGAGTGACAAGATACTCTGTCACAAGAGATACTTACGAGAGATGACTCTCTATCATGTCTGTCAGGGCCTGCTTGGTGGCAGTGCCCACATGCTTGGCCACCACTTCGCCATCTTTAAGAAATAATATCGTTGGTATGCTTCTGATCTGATATTTGAAAGACACTTCCGGATGCTCATCCACATTTACTTTGCCAATCAACGCTTTGCCATCATACTCTTTAGAAAGATCCTCTATGATCGGACCCACCAGCCGGCACGGACCGCACCACTCTGCCCAGAAGTCAATAACTGTCAACCCTCCTTTATCAATTGCAGTTTCCTGAAAATTGCTGTCAGTAAATTCGAATGCCATTTGAACTAAATTTTACTTTTGTTTAGGAATAAGATCTAAAGAAGCTGCAAAAATAGCAAGATAAATTGTCTTGTATCTGCCAGATCTGCAATTTTGTATGAAGGGTTAACAGTGGAGATGTCAAGGAGTTCATTCAGAACCTCTGAATTGTCGGATACACTACACATTATGAAAATGAAACTGAGGAAAATCGATTCCATAGGGATCATTCTGGGCATTATGACGCTCCTGATCCATTGGTTTGTGCCGGCGGGACTGATCGAAAAGGTCTATGGCAGGTTCTTTTTTCCTTTTTTTTGCTGGATATTCGATCACACTATTGGGCTTTTACCCGTTGCGTTTCTGTATGTTTTGATCATTCTGGCGATGTACCTCGTCTATCGTCTGTTCCGTTCGATAAAATTACTATTCAAGAATAGACCGTGGATTGATTTCCTGGCGGGGATCCTGGCAGCAGCTGGCTACATTGTCAGTGCATTTTATTTTTTCTGGGGGTTTAACTACGACCGGTTGCAACTGACGGACCGCTTGAGCTGGTCTGTCGATTCTGTATCTAATGCTACCTTAATGGAGGAAGCGAAAGCCCAGATAAATCGACTGACTGAATTCGTTGGTGCTGACCGCGACAAAGTGGAGACTTCCCTGGCTTTCCAGAATTACCGGTTGTTAGAGGTTGCTATTCGCCAGGACGCTGCAAGACTGGCCGATCATCTCGGCTATTTGGAGAGAAATAGGGTGCGGTGCCGGCAACTCTGGCCGAAGGGTATATTACTGCGAATCAGCACGGCCGGTTTTTACAATCCGTTGTCCGGTGAGTGTAACATCGACCGCGGACTGCATCCTCTGCAAAAGCCTTTTTCAATGGCACATGAATTTTTTCATGGAATGGGAGTGACAGGTGAAGGGGATTGCAATTTTCTGGCTTATTTACTTTGTCATAATTCCGATCATCCCTTTATCAAATATTCCGGAGAACTTGGATACTGGAGATATATAAGGCATACGGCCTATATTATTGATGATGAGGCGTATAAGGAGATGGTAGAAGGTCTTCCCCAGCAAGTCAGGGATGACCTGCAGGCGATTGATGATGAGTTGGATAAGTATCCGGATATTGCCCCCCGAATGCGAAATGCAATTTATTCTGCTTACCTTAAGTCGAACAAGATCCACGATGGAATTGCTAACTATAATCGCATTCTTCAGCTTGTGATTAATTGGAGACAACATGGTGAAAATCTGTGACCATGGCTAAAGACTATTCAAAAACCCCATTGTATAAGAAACTGGGAATGAAGCCAAAATCCCGGTGGCAGGTGATCGATCCCCCTGCTGACTATTTAGAGTTGCTGGGTCCGGTCGAAGAAGTGGTGTTTGTCGAGCAGGGAGCAGATCTTGATGGATTTCATGTTTTTACCAACCGCATCGAAGATTTGGAGCAGTATATGCTCATTCTCCCTTCAAAGATCAAGAAAGCGGGAAGCATTTGGTTTTCCTGGTACAAGAAAAGCGCGAAAATGCCAACGGAGATTACTGAGGATATTATTCGTGATACTGCATTGGCACTGGGTATGGTCGATGTAAAGGTTTGTGCGGTTGATCCGCGCTGGTCGGCACTTAAAATCGTTTGGAGGGTCGAAAACCGGTAAAAATGCAAAACAAACAGGATCACATAGCATTTTACCTTTTAGACTATCTTTATTGGCTAATTTAAGTTTCATTTGGCACTGATAGATAATCACGGGAGAAAAGTCAACTATTTAAGGTTGGCAGTGACAGATCGCTGTAATCTGAGATGCTTTTATTGCATGCCGGAAGAGGGTATCGACTACGTAAAAAGATCAGATCTGCTAAGCTATGAAGAGATGATCCGACTGGTAAAGTGCCTGGTAGATCTGGGAATCCAGAAATTGAGAATCACCGGAGGAGAACCGTTTCTCAGAAAGGAAATGATGGAATTTTTAGCGTCAGTGAGCACCCTGGGCCTGAAAGAGATAAATATTACTACGAATGGCACGCTGACACTCCCCCATATACCGGCTTTAAAGTCGATGGGCATCCATTCAATTAATCTGTCACTAGATACTTTGGACCGGGACCGGTTCTTTGCCATTACCCGCCGTCAAAACTTTGATAAGGTGATGGAGACTTTTCATGCTCTGATGGAGGCGGAGATCCGGACCAAAATTAACATGGTGGTGATGAACGGGAAAAACACCGAAGATATCATAGCCATGGCTGAATTGGCCAGAGAATTTCCGGTGGATGTACGATACATCGAGGAAATGCCTTTTAATGGCACCGGAAGATCCGGTGGCCCGGAGTGGAATCATCTTCATATTCTGGAAAGGTTAAAATCTGCCTATCCCCAAATCAAACGACAAAGCTCAAAACCGGGGGCCACAGCCGTGACATTTGCGGTTGATGGTTTTAAGGGAAATCTGGGCATTATAGCGGCCTATAGCCGAACGTTCTGTGGTTCCTGCAACCGCCTGAGGATCACGCCTCAAGGTATGATTCGCACCTGCCTCTATGATGAGGGCATATTCAATATCCGCGACATGATGCGGCAGGGTGCGAGTGATCAGCAACTGAAAGATGCGGTGGTGGAGGCCGTAAGCAGGAGGGCAAAAGATGGATTTGAGGCAGAAGAACGCCGCTTGAATCTCGCATCGGAATCCATGTCAACAATTGGAGGATAATTTTATGATTTCTGTAGATGAGGCTTTGACTATCCTGGCAGAATATCCCTTGACGGTGGATACGGAGATACTGCCATTCGAATCTGCATTGGGAAGAATATCCGCAGAAGCCATCCGGGCTGACCGTGATTTTCCTGCCTATAACCGGGTAGCCATGGACGGTATTGCAATCAACTCGAAGCGATTTGCCCAGGGACAGCGCATTTACAAAGTGGAAAAGACCATACCGGCAGGAACGCCTTCCTATCAACTGAAGGATGGGAGTGCCTGTGTCGAAATCATGACGGGAGCCGTACTATCAGAAGGTTGTGACACGGTCATCCCTTATGAAGAGATCGATATAGAGAACCATCATGTAACCATTCGTGGAGACATTCAACCGGGCCAGAATGTCCACCATCAGGGAGCAGATCGAAAAGCGGGAGATCTGATCGTGCCCGAAAAAACGCTGATTTCCGCGGTTGATATTGGCATTGCTGCTACCGTAGGGAAAACACATTTAAAGGTCTACCGGAAGCCGGCCGTCTGTCTCATTTCCACCGGTGATGAATTAATTTCAGTGGACCATAGCCCGGAGCCACATCAGATTCGCAGTTCAAATATTTACGCGCTCAAGGCGGCCTTGTCCGGCTATTACGGGACGATTGAGCATCGGCACCTTCCTGATAATGAAGAAGTAGTGAAACGTACCATTACTCATCTCCTTGAAGATTTCCAAATACTGATCTTTGTGGGAGGTAGTTCGATGGGTAAATTTGATTTTCTCCCGAAATCACTTCGGGCAGAAGGTATAGAAGAGCACTTTTATAAGATACAACAGCGTCCGGGAAAGCCCTTTTGGTTTGGACACCGGGATGATCGGTTTGTATTTTCCCTGCCGGGTAATCCGGTCTCCAGTTACCTATGTCTTGAAAAATATTTTAAATTCTGGTTAAACAAAAGTTTAGGTTTGGCTAAATTGCCGGATTCAGCACGTCTGACAGAAGACTACCGGTTTAAACCTGACCTGACCTATTTTTTACAGGTAAAACTAATGATCGAGGATGGGGTACTTCTTGCCACTCCGCTCACTGGTGGTGGGTCCGGAGACCATGCAAATCTGGCAGATGTCAGTGGATTTCTGGAGTTACCACAAGACCGGACACACTTTAAAGCCGGTGAAAGTTTTAATTTGATACGATTTAGATGAGACGCTTCAAGTGATATTTATGGATAACCATGATGAGAGAGAAACATTCAGCCATCTGGATCCGGAAGGCAATCCGGCCATGGTCGACGTATCGGGAAAAAAAGTAACTCATCGCAAGGCCAGTGCACGAGCAATTGTTATATTGCCGGATCCAGTCATTGATCTGCTGCAGGGTGAAGAGATACATACCAGAAAGGGGCCGGTACTACAGACGGCAATCCTTGCCGGGATTATGGGGGCAAAAAAAACCAGTGAATTGATCCCGCTCTGTCATCCGGTCGGATTGGATAATTGTTCCATAAAAATTGGGTTTGACAAACAGCAGCACCTAATCATTCTCTGTACGGCCGAAGTTGCAGGAAAAACCGGTGTCGAAATGGAAGCCTTGACCGGTGCATCAGTAGCAGCACTTACCGTATATGATATGTGCAAAGCCTTTTCCCATAATATTGTCATTAAAGAAATTTGCCTGATGGCGAAATCCGGTGGAAAGAGAGATTTTAACAGAGAAGGATCATAAGCCGCTGTATGGACTGCTGTTAGCGGGTGGCTATAGTACCAGGATGGGTACAGACAAGGCTTTCTTCGAATACAAAAACGAACCCATCTACAAGCGATCTGCCCGTTTGCTTGCTTCTGTTTGTGTCAGAACTTTTATTTCCTGCCGTCTGGAACAGGAAACTTTGTTTTCCGGATATCCCACTATACCGGATCAGGATCCCTCTTGTGGACCGGCGAGCGGAATACTATCCGCATTTCTCAGCTATCCGGCCGTATCCTGGCTGGTGATTCCGGTTGATATGCCCAATCTGACCATATCTTTTTTACAGAACAATCTGATAAAAAAATGTGATTCCGAATGTGATGTCGTTGCGATAAGAGAGGGTAACTCTGGCTATTTACAGCCGATGGTTGCTATCTATCATCCTTCCTCCGTTTCCGTTATGCAAAGAGAATTTAATAAGGGAAATTATTCCCTAAAGTCAATTCTTAACCAGCTAAACACCCAAGAGATTGAGTATTTTGATAGCAATAAGATCCTGTCTAATTATAATACAAGGGCAGATTGGGAAAACGAAAAATAATTAGATGATCTCGTAGCTGCATCTGTGTTTACCTGGGGATTCCTGGGATTAATTCATATTTTACCTGCCTTCGATTCTTTGACAAATTCAGCTTATGTGTATAAAAAATGCTCGAAAGTTCCTGGTCCCTTTCCTGGTAATGTTAGCAGGCATTGTTCCGGCACAAGAGGATTTTGACGTTTTCAATTACTGGCAACATCTGCCGGATCCTTCCGAGACCTTGTACCGTCAGCTCTTAGGAAAAGCAAATGAACAGCTATCCAGCAGGAAGGCCGAAATCAATTCGCTGAATTCCAATGAGAAAAAATTTGCCCGACAGCAAATAGTGAAGGAGAAATTGAAGAGAATGTTGTTGCCTCAATGGGAGAAAACTCCCTTAAATACCAGGATCGCCGGAGCGATAGATAGAACCGGATACAGAGTTGAAAAAATAATTTTTGAGTCCTTTCCGGGTTATCCGGTCTCAGCGGCTATTTTTCTACCGAAACTTCAAGGACCAATGCCGGCCATTTTATTTTGTAGCGGACACAGTAACGAAGGATTTCGATCACCGGTGTATCAACATATGATCCTGAATTATGTAAAAAAGGGTTTTATCGTACTTGCATTCGATCCCGTGGGACAAGGAGAGCGGAATCAGTATTTCTTGGAGAATGGGAGTAAAAGATTCGGACCTACTCATGAACATTCTTATGTAGGGAATCAGATTTTTATGTCAGGGATTTCCCCGGCGCAATATTTTGTCTGGGATGGGATCAGGGCCATCGATTATCTTGTCAGCCGGCCGGAGGTAGATAAGGAAAGGATCGGGGTGACCGGCCGTTCCGGAGGAGGAACCCAAACGGCTTATCTCATGGCGGTTGATGATCGGATTCTGGCGGCAGCACCAGAATGCTACATGACGACTTTTGAATATCTCCTGGATTCGAAGGGCCCCCAGGATGCAGAACAGAATATCCTGCACTTTCTGGCAGAGGGACTCGATCTTCCCGATCTTATCGAGGTCAGGGCTCCAAGGCCCACAATGATGGTGACTACCACCAGAGACATTTTCAGTATCCAGGGAGCCCGGGAATGTTTTCTGGAAGCCAGGTCGTTTTATAAAGCCTATGGTGTCGAGCAAGACCTGCTCATGGTTGAAGACGATGCCCCGCATCAGTCAACTAAAAAAAACAGAGAAGCCACCTACCGGTTTTTTCAAAAGTATCTGGAAAATCCCGGAAATTCCATTGACGAGGATGTAGAGATTTTTAGCCAGGAAGAACTATGGGTTTCCGATTCGGGACAACTATATAAAAACGGATATGAGGAGACTCTGTACACTGTACAGAAAAAAAATCGCGAAAAACAGCATATAGGTAGTCTATCTGATGCCAATACCTTTTCTAAATTAATAAGGAATATTTCAGGTTATTCAGAACCTACCACCATAAAAAGTGTTTTTTCGGGTGCTAATGAAAAATCGGATTATTCCATCGAAAAATATTTGATCAGAATAAATGATGCTTACCAAATTCCCTTGGTTTGGCTCAAGCCACATGACCTATTATCGGAAAATACAATTCTTTATATAGATGAGGCCGGCAAAAGTTCGCATGAGGATTCAACCGGTACTATCATGCAATTGCTGAAGGCCGGTCATCAGATTATTCTGGCAGACCTGAATGGCTATGGTGAAATGGGGAAGGAATTTGACGGAGATGCGCTCATTGATGGAGTACCGCTCAATATCTGGTATGCCGGAATATTGACAGGAAAATATCCCGTGGCATTCCGCTGTGAAGAATTGTTCGCCATCCACCGGTTTTTGGAAAACCAGGCAGTTGATCTCGCTCATGTTTTTGCCATTGGTGCCGGGAGCGCTTCTCTTGATCTTTTAACCGCTGCCGTGCTGGGCGTGAGATATTCTTCCCTGATCCTGCAGGACTGTCCTCTGACACTTGAAAGCCTCTGGGGAGAAAAAGAATATCCTCTAAATTATATTCTGTCGGTAATTCCTGATGGGGGTACGGGATGGGATATACCCGAATTCTTAGAGGCATCGGGTACTGAAGTTCGACTGCTCAATCCATATCGATCGCAGGAAGGCACCAGCCTTGAACCAGGATCAAATAATTTGATTGAGCTTGTGGTCGAGCCGGAGAAAGAAAAGGCCGATGAGCTAATTTTACAGTGGACTCACTAATTGTGGTTGACAACTACGGGAAGAAATCGTTTTTTCAGATCTGCTGTGATCTCCAGAAAATAAATTCCACTTAATACATTTTCAGTCTTCCAGTAGAATCGATGTTCCTCTTCTGCCGGGCCTAATTCATGGAGCCTGTCCACGAGCTGGCCTTGCGTATTATAGATATTCACCGCAATATGATGTAGCGGAGTA
>JAGQWZ010000088.1 GCA_020436835.1 Saprospiraceae bacterium
ATCCAAAATGGCCCTGGCCTGAATTTCGGTCAATTCAAAATTGCTCATCAGACCATCTCTGGCCTCCTCCACCGTCTTCGAATTTCGGATCAACTGAATGACCTCGTCCAGGTGATCAAGAGCGATCAGCAAGCCTTCGAGAATGTGGGCTCGTTCCTCCGCTTTATTCAGATCAAACTGGGTGCGCCGTACGATGACTTCCAGACGGAACTTTATAAATTCCTCAATCAGTTCCTTGAGATTCAACGTGCGAGGCCTGCCGTTTACCAATGCCACATTATTCACCCCATAAGAAGATTGAAGTGGGGTATATTTATAAAGCTGACTTAGTACCACGCTGCTGATGGCATCCCGCTTTAATTCCACCACAATCCGTATTCCGCTCCGGTTGTCCGACTCATCTCTGATGTCACTTATTCCGGCTACCTTCCCATCATTAACCAAATCTGCCATTTTCATGATAAGATTTGATTTGTTGACCTGATAGGGAATCTCCGATACAATGATTTGCTCTCTTCCACTGGCAGCGACTTCGATGTCTGCCTGCCCTCTCACTACCACCCTTCCTCTTCCGGTCCGATATGCTTCGTGGACTCCCTCTAGACCATATATGATGCCACCGGTGGGCATATCAGGTGCTTTGACATATTGAAATAATTCTTCGAAAGTGATCTCCGGGTTGTCGATGGTAGCAATGATGCCGTCTACAACTTCATTCAGGTTGTGTGGTAGCATATTGGTAGCCATACCTACAGCGATCCCCGATGAACCATTGATAAGTAGATTAGGTACTTTGGTCGGAAGAACGGACGGCTCTTCAAGAGAGTCATCAAAATTCAGTACGAAATCAACGGTATCCTTCTTTATATCCGCCAGCATCTCATCGGCAATCCTGGCCAGCCGGGCCTCCGTATACCGCATCGCCGCCGGGCTGTCTCCGTCAATATGCCCAAAATTGCCCTGACCATCGATCATCGGATAGCGCAAAGACCAGTCCTGAGCCATTCGTACCATCGCATCATAGACAGAAGAATCACCGTGTGGGTGGTATTTTCCCAGCACCTCTCCTACCACTCTCGCAGACTTCTTGTGCGACTTATTGTAGGTAAGACCCAATTCGTGCATCCCATAGAGGATCCGTCGATGTACAGGCTTAAGTCCATCCCGTACATCTGGTAAGGCACGGGCGACAATGACCGACATTGAATAGTCAATGTAGGCAGCCTTCATTTCATCCTCAATGTTTATCGGTATAATTTTTTGATTATCAGCCATTTAAAAATTTTAAATCTTCATTATAAGGCGCCGCAAAGGTAAGGAATTTCCTCCTGAAATCATACATTTCTCACCCCAATATCGAGCATATTCATTTAATCTTGATTAGACTGGTCTTTTTATAACGAAACGAAGACCTATCTTCGCCCCCAAGTGGCTAAAAAACAGGCAAGATGAAACATGAATCGGTGAAACCCTATGCGGATGGAGATGGCAAGAAAAAGCAGGTAGAGTCTATGTTTGACCGTATTGCCCACCGTTATGATCTGCTGAACCGGGTGTTGTCGGGTGGTATAGATACCCAATGGCGCAGGAAAGCAATCAAGCTGGCCGCAAATGATGCACCCAAACGAGCACTGGATATTGCCACCGGTACCGGAGATATGGCTATTCTCTTAGCCAGGAAAGCCACTGATTGCGATATTATCGGTCTGGACATTTCAGGGAAAATGCTGGATATTGCCAGAGAAAAAACCCAAAAAAGAGGCTTGTCCGACCGGATTCACTTTCAACAGGGTGACTCGGAAAATTTGCCCTTTTCCGACAATACATTCGACGTTATAACCGTTGCCTTTGGAGTACGTAATTTTGAAAATACTTTGCAGGGACTAAAGGAATGTAATCGGGTTTTAAAA
>JAGQWZ010000089.1 GCA_020436835.1 Saprospiraceae bacterium
AAGAGGTGCTTTGATTTGGATGAGTTCATCCCGGAAATTTAAGCAACTTCTATTATGAGGAGCCGTTGCCAGTTAATCAGTTGACAAACCGGCAACTGGCAACCGACAATTTAATGAAGATCGCTTCCTGACGCAAATTCTGGGAACAAACCATTTGTTACTACCGCTATGGTTCCATTTGGGAACATCTAATATATACATCGATCAATGCTCAAACAAAACCTCGCCTTCACGGATATACATTTCTTCATTAAAGTTCAGCGTATCCTGATCCAACAATAATTTACCGGTGAGCAGGAATGCGCCCTGAAAGCCATCCGCGAGCTTTTCCTCGTATTGCAGATCTCCGTTTACTGTCTGGAGCGGACATATCCAGGTTTTTTCACCGACGAGGCGCAATAGTTGAAACTGATGGTCCGCATCCAGGGGTATAACGGGTTCAAAAGAAAATTCAAAAGTACCATTAAAGCCGTTGACTTTGGCTGAGAGATTGGCAAACGGATAGCCCATCGCGTTTGTTACCTTTCCCTCTTCGTTGTATTGAAGGTAAAAGATGCGATCTCCATCCTGATCGTAGTACGCAAAGGACTGGATGCTGCCGGAAGGGAAATATTCCAGAGCGGATCCGGTCTGGCGTTCATCGTCGTAATTCCTGATGGATTGCAGGTTTCCTTCTCTGGTATAAGACCGGACTTCACCTTCCGTTTTGCCGTATACGATATTCATCTCCTGTTTGATATTACCATTGTCATAATACCATACCTGTGGCCCGTTTGGATGTCCACTTTTGTATTGGTGTCGGGAGGCGATCTGACCGGATGGAAAGAAAGTAAGATATTCACCTTCCAGACTTCCATTCTTATAATTCATAAGACGAAGCAAATTACCGGCGATGTCATATTCGCGGTACGGTCCGTGCATAAGACTGTCCTCCGTCATAGAGAAATCGGCCAATAGAGGGCCCGATCTATAAAAACGCTGCTGGGCGATTAGCCTGGCCGGAGCTTTGTGAACTACTACCCCTTCTTCTTGTGGAAGATCAGTACAGGACGTAGCTGATAGAAAAAGGACGATGGCCGCAAAGATGAAGCATTCGAATTGGGTCTTCACTGGATATTCAATTTTGGTGCATTTAAGTTACTCTTTTTACTAATAAACCGCTTATCAGTCAAATATTGAAGAAATACTTTGGAACAGAAAACCCTCCGGCAAGCACCTGGATCAGCGTGCAGGGATTGGCTAATGAAGATTTTATGATTGAAATTGAGGCACAGGCGGTGATCTGACCGGGGCAGTGATGGGAAAGATCTTATGGCCAGGTAATGGTTATTCCGTCAATCGCCGCAGAATACTTTCTTTCTTTTGCTTGGAAACACTAACCTGAGCACCATCACTCATCATAATATAACCTCCTTCGCGCTTGACATAAGATCTTACCTCGGCAATGTTGATCAGGTGAGACTGGTGCACCCTCAGAAAATTGTATTCTTCCAGTAGGTGTTCATATTCTTTTAACGTCCGGGACACCAATATTTTGCTGCCGTCCCGAAGAAAAATATGTGTATAATTACTTTCACCCTGGCAGCGGATTATTTCATTAACGTCAACAAAATCTACCTTGTCGGCTGTAGGTAAAGCGATCTTTTTGGCCTGATTTGACGGAAGCCGATTTTGCATGAAAATGCGCAAATTCTCATTCTGTCGATTTTTTACCATTTGTTCTTCTACTCTGTTGACTGCATCCTTCAATTCCTGAATATCGATCGGTTTAAGAAGATAATCCAGGGCGCAAAACTTAATAGCACGGATCGCGTACTGATCGAAGGCGGTGACAAAAATGACTTCAAAATCAATTGCCGGCAGATCTTCCAGAAGGTCAAAACCGTTTCGATGAGGCATTTCTATATCGAGGAATACCAGATCGGGATGATACTCCCGGATGATCTTCAAACCGTCGGCGGCCGAAGCAGCAGTAGCGACTACCTTTACCGCCTGACAATGGCGGGCAAGCATTAGGTGCAAATTTTCCCTGTTACCGGCTTCATCATCAATTATTACTGATCTGATTTCCATAATTTGCGTGTTTAAGACAGGTTTGACGGAAGATAAATATCAACCCTGGTACCCGTATTGCTGTTTGGGAGTTTACTTTTATCCAGGATATCGATCTTTAGATCTGTACCGTAATGTGCTTTAATCATTACCAGTCTCTCCTCAGCCAGCCGGATCCCAAAACTATTCTTCCTGGTTTTATTGTTTCCGGCAAGCAATCTGGACTGCTCGATACCGATCCCATTATCTTCTATTGTACAGCATAGCAATTGTCCCGAGCGCCTGATACTTATAGTAAGCTGCCCGGGGTGGTCGACCGGCTCTATCCCGTGTAGGATCGCATTTTCCACAAATGGCTGGATCAGCATACCTGGTATCTCGGTGGTGTAAGTATCCAACTCCGGATCGACCCGTATCGTATAATCGAAGTCAAATCTCAAAGCTTCCAATTCGCAATAGGACTGAAGAAGCGCTACTTCCTCGCCCAGGCTAACGAAGGCTGATTCGGAGTTGTTCAACACTTTACGCATCAGTCGGGAAAAACTCGATAGATAGTGATTGGCCTGGTCCGTATCCTGTTTATTGATCAGGTTTTGAATGGAGTTTAAAGAGTTGAAAAGAAAATGAGGGTTCATTTGAGATCGCAGGGCTTTGATCTCCAGTTCCAGTTGCCGTCTTTTGCGTTCTTCCGTCCTTTTAATGCTTTTCGTTCGCCAGCGTAGGAGTAACCAGGTGGATGTACCTGCCAATGACAACATAATTAAAATGATCTTTAAAATATTACCGGTAGAAAGGACAGTGGGTTGTCGACTGAACAGCTGTGTTTGCCCATTGGTATTGACCTGCAGAAAGCCATTCTCTGGAAAGTCGAAGCGAAACAAACGATATTTTTCACCGGTTCGGCAGGTAAATTGAAATCCATCATTGGTTTGCAGTATCTGCTCGATGATATAGGCGTTGCCGGCCCATTCCAGGGTGTCCTGATGTAGGGATAAGCGCAAACTATCTTTGCCGCTACTACGATACCAGTTACTCATGAGATCGTCCGGTAGATCATTGAGATGGATTAAATGAAAATAGCTGTTAAACGGCATGCTGAAGACCTCAAAAAAGTTTCCATTTTCGGTCACTTCCATCCAGTAATCGGTAACAAAACGGAACGTGAATTTTTTAACCTCCACGGCATGTCCCTGGTTGAACCAGTTGACCACTTCAAACGTAAAGAGATCATCTTCCCGGGTGATTTTGCCGTATTCCCAGACCCTTTCTCCGGTGCTTAAATATTCTTTTCGGATCTGAAAGATCCAATCTCCGTTGCGGTTACTCCAGTTGCCGAAAAAATGACCGGGCATATCTTCGATCTGAATGATCCGCGGAGCCGTCATCGAGGGATCATTTATTTCTGCTTTCACTGCAGGAACAATGGCGTTGCCTTCCGTTGCACGCTGCATGGGAACTACCGGATTAAAAACACCGGTTAGCTGGTCATCAAAGATCCAATAAGGGATCCATAAGTGAAAACTATCCTTTCTTTGGAGTGTAATCCGGTATTTTCCCGTTGCCCATAATATCTGATGGTATGTCCAAAGTTGACCGTTGACTAAAATACCCTCTCGACGGATATCGACCGGCTCCTTTCCTGTATCTACGGAAAGCCATTTGCCGAAATAACTATCGGGAAGGTCTTCTACCCCTATCTTTTTAATACTGCTACCCATTTTTATCAATCTGGCCCGATAACTCTTCATCAGATAGGGGTCGGCTACCATCATTTCTCCCGGGGCTAATACTGAGAAGACAAATGTTTTTTTCGCATCCTTCGCATCTTTGATGGTGATTCGATAACTGTCGTTTTCCTGAGTTATACTATCGTAGGTCCACACTTTATCGTTGACGCCGAAGTATTCGTTCTTGATCTCCAATCGCCAGATCCCTTCCTTGTCTTCCCAAAATCCAAGGCAGGCGTCGGGTATTTTGGAGAGTCGTACTTTGACAATTTCCGGTAATGCATCTGGCAGTGCCGGCCCCTGCGACTTTCCCAGAATAGCGACCAAAAAAAGGTTTATCAAAAAGTAATATCTCAGGAGCTGTGCATACATCGTTGGTCTTCGATTATATTGGCAAACGGTAATTTTCTATTTATTTCCTTCAATTCTATTCACAATTTCCGCAATTAGGTCTACATCTGGATCAAATCCGGTAAAGATCTCCATAATCCTGCCTTGCTGGTCAATCAGAAATGAAGTGGGGATAGCCTGCACCTGATATTGGGTTTTTACCCGGCCCAGACCGCCTTCCCGATCGGAAACATTGTGCCAGACAATACCGTCCACGGCGGATGCTTTTGCCCAGACCTTGTTGTTCCGGTCGATGGAAAAACTTACGAC
>JAGQWZ010000090.1 GCA_020436835.1 Saprospiraceae bacterium
AGGAACGGCGACTTTCGAATGGAATTCAGTAAGTATTAAGGAATGATATCGGGCGTGGCAGTTTGTGGCTGCCACCCCTCCTTGCATCATTTCGAGGGATCAAGGACCAGCTTGATCTTCTTTGTTTCTTCTCCCCTTAATACCACCACTTCAATTTCATCGCCGGATTTGTACTTTTCGAGGCTTAGCAACAGATCTGCATTGTTCTTGATCTTCTCTTCATTGACACCCACAATGATATCTCCCAGAACAATTTCTCCCCGGCGGTTCCGGCCAATGGGTTGAATTCCGGCATTTGCTGCCGCACTTCCGGATTGAACATCACTCACAACCGCTCCTTCCAGGCCGGCCCGGCTTACAATACTCTGACTGAGAAGTTCCACTCCGAGCGTCGGTCTTCTGACTTTCCCATACTTGATCAAATCGCTCACTACCCAGTTGACCTGGTCTACAGGGATGGAAAAACCAATCCCGGCGTAGGCACCCGAAGGACTGTAAATGGCGGTATTGACTCCAATAAGTCTACCCTGAGAGTCCAGAAGCGGGCCTCCGGAATTACCCGGATTAATAGCCGCATCTGTCTGGATCACATCCCGGATCGGGACCCCGGCCCGGCTCTTGATTTCCCGTCCCAACGCACTGATGATTCCGGTAGTCAGTGTTTGGTCAAGACCGAATGGATTACCAATAGCATATACGGATTGGCCAACCAACAGATCTCCTGATGTACCGATGGGTATCGGTACCAGTTGCTCCCTTGGTACTTTAATACGTAGGATCGCCAGGTCCTTCTCCCGGGCATAACCCACCAGGTCGGCTTCCCAGGTAGTCTGGTCAGAGAGCGTGACCGTGGCTTTATCTGCATCTTCAATTACGTGAAAATTCGTCACTATATGGCCTTCTTTGTCCCAGACGAAACCAGATCCACTACCCTGAGGTATCTCGGTAATATCCCGAGTCCAGTAATCCTGCCGGTAAGTGGACGTATTGATGTAGGTGACCGAAGGTGCGGCATCCTCAAATAAATCAATGGTGGTGATCTCCTGATCACTGAGTTCACGACGGGGTGTCACTGCCCGGGAATAAGAAGTTGGGGTGGCTATGGCAGGTGTGTCTTCCCCGACTTCAGTCGAGGGTTGCTCTGCAGCAATATCTTCTTTCAGCAAGCTGCCGGTGCCAACCAGATACCCGACGCCAAAGAAAGCTATCCAACTCAGAATTTTTAAAAATGCTTTAAGCTTCATAACTCAAATAAATCTATTGTTGAAAATGAAACGACCAAAAGGGTACACAAAGTTGCAGAATTTTGAAAAATTCCCTCAGGTATTACGATGCTAACCGGTTCCATATTTTGACCGGGGGACAAGCCCAGTCTTCCATGGCCCCCAGAATATTCCGGATACTTTAATCAATTACAAATTTTCGTCTTACCTTTATTCAGGAACCATGTAGATATAGTACGATGTTAACCTTCGAACCGGGTCAAGGCAGGTGTGAATTTCCTGTTCCTTTTGGCTGGCAGACCCTGCTGACTGCCTTTACCGTTATTTTCTTATGTCTTTCCACTCCCTCAAAAATCCTTAGCCAGGAAGAAATCAGTGCGGAGATCAATGAGTTGATACGTAAGCATGGACTCGAAAACAGTGAAGTCATGGAAATTGCCAGTTGGCTCACCGATGTATACGGTCCCAGACTTACCGGCTCCACGATGCTGGATAAGGCCACCGATTGGGCCGTTGAAACACTCAAAGGCTGGCAGCTTTCCAATGTACATTTGGAAGAATGGGGACCTTTTGGCCGTGGTTGGCAATTGGATCATTTTGAACTTCATTGCACCGCTCCATCCTACTTTCCGGTGATTGCCTACCCAAAAGCCTGGAGTCCCTCCACAGATGGCGAGATTAGCGGGGAAGTCATCTATCTCAACGCGGCTTCCGGCGCCGAATTGGCTAAGTATAAAGGTAAGATCCAGGGAAAATTCATCCTTCTCGATACGATCCGGGAAGTAGAGGAGTGGTTTGATGCTCCGGCAAAAAGAGTTGATGATAAGGAACTTCTGCGCCTGGCAAACCTGAATGATCCTACGCCCCGCCGGGGAAGAGGATTCCGGGGAAGTGGCGCCCGATTCAGCGATACCCTGTGGACTTTTTTACAGGAAGAAGCTCCGGCGGCGGTTGTTGACCGCAGTTATAAAGGAGACCTGGGTACCGTCTTTGTTTCAGGAGCCCGTACCGCTACCGGACGGCCTCAGGATCAGGATGTCAAGGTGATTCCCCAGGTCACGATGAGCATTGAGCACTATAACCGCATCTTCCGTCTGTTACAGAAGGAAATTCCGGTCACTCTATCCATGCAGTTAAATAGCCACTACACCAATCCGGATGGTATGGAACACAATATCATTGCGGAAATTCCCGGTACAGACCTCCCTGATGAAGTGGTCATGTTTGGAGCGCATTTTGACTCCTGGCACTCAAGTACAGGAGCTACCGACAATGGTGCGGGGTCAGCAGTCATGATGGAGGTAGCCAGGATTCTGTTGAAGACGATGGAAGATTCCGGGATTAAGCCAAGACGCACACTAAGACTGGCTCTTTGGACCGGAGAGGAGCAGGGCTTGTTTGGATCTCGAGCCTACGTACGTGAGCACTATGCCAATACCGATCCCTTTGGCAATGCGCTAGAGATCATGCCATCTGCCGAAAAGGTCTCCGGTTATTACAACTTAGACAACGGCACAGGAAAGATCCGGGGAGTACACCTGCAGGGTAATACAGCAGTCGGCCCGGTCTTCCGTGATTTCCTGGAACCCTTTCAGGATTTGGAGGCTACAACTTTGAGCCTTGGTAACACGGGAGGAACCGATCATCTTTCCTTTGATGCCGTAGGAATCCCTGCGTTTCAATTTATCCAGGATCCCATTGCCTACGGCACCCGCACTCATCACAGCAATATGGATAATTGGGACCACCTGGTCGAAGACGATTTAAAACAAGCAGCTACGGTGATCGCCTCCTTTGTGTGGCATACCTCCCAGCGTGATGAGAGGCTACCCCGAAAATCGATCGACGAAAACCTTAAGCAATAAAAAGATAACTAAAAATATATGTCAAAGAACCTGTCCACAAGAATTTCAACTTTAGTATTCATTACACTAAGCCTTTTGTTTGTCGCCTGTAATAGCGATATGGCACCGGAAGAATCCAAACCCATGTTTGCCACCGCACCAGGGGATGACAGTTTAACCCTACCAGATGGCTTTGATGTAGTGGTCGTCGTAGACACACTGGGGCGGGGAAGACATCTGGCCGTGCGTGAGAACGGTGACATTTATGTACACCTCAGAAGTAAAACGGCAGAAGGACATTCCTTGGTGGCCTTGAGGGATACTACGGGAGACGGCAAGGCAGATATGATCGAAAGTTTTGGGGAGTATCCCGGGACAGGGATCGAAATCCATAAGAACCACCTGTATTTCGCCACCACCAGCAGGATCTACCGTACGGCTCTGTCTGATGAGCTCGTGCCGGCTGGTCCTATCGACACGATTGCGCTTCTGGAAGGCGGAGAAGGCGGTCACTCGGAAAAGGAGTTTACCTTCGACAACCAGGGAAATATGTACGTCAATGTGGGCTCTCTCTCCAACGCCTGCGAAGAACCATTACGTACTGCGGCCTCTAAGGGACCGGATCCTTGCGTGGAGCTCGACAAAAGAGCAGGGATCTGGAGATTTAATGACAGTCAGACCATGCAAACCCAGACCAAAGAAATGCGTTTTGCCACCGGCATCAGAAATGCCGTAGCCATCAACTGGGACCCCGCCTCCGGGAGCCTTTATGCGGTATCGCATGGAAGAGACGATCTTCACCGATATTGGCCAGACCTTTTTACGGAAGATCAGAATGTGGAACTACCGGCAGAAGAGTTCCTCCAGGTGAGTGAAGGAGATGATTTCGGATGGCCGTATTGCTACTACGACCCATTGGAGAAACAACGATTTCTGAACCCGGAATATGGCGGAGATGGGAAGACAGTCGGCCGTTGCTCGGAGGCAAAGATGCCATTGATTGGTTTTCCCGGGCATTGGGGTCCAAATGATATACTATTTTATCAGGGAGATATGTTTCCTGAGAAGTACAAACACGGGGCGTTTATCGCATTCCATGGTTCCTGGAACCGTTTAGGTCATAATCAGGCCGGATTTAAAGTGGTCTTTGTCCCCATGCAGAATGGACAGGTGACCGGAGATTATGAAGTATTTGCCGATGGTTTTATCGGCGCCGATTCCATCAAGGCACCGGGAGAAGCTTTGCATCGTCCTTGTGGATTGGCGGAGGGACCGGATGGTTCCATTTATATCTTGGATTCGGTCAAAGGACGACTTTGGCGTATTGTACACACACCTGACGCGTAGTAGATAATCCTGGGCACGAACGCACCCAATACCTTGGATTAACAGAATTGATGATTTACCGAAATTCGGTGAATTCCTGATTTATCTGTCATGGGTCCGCCATGATGGTACACCGGTATGATCATCATACAAAAAACTACAAGTTGTCAACTGAACGCTTATATGATGTCATAGTCGTGGGCGCTGGGTTATCCGGCTTATCTGCTTCCCAACAACTGCTATTGGCTGGCAAAGATGTGCTTGTCCTGGAGGCCGGTATGCAAGCCGGAGGTAAAATCGAGAGTAAACTGGTTGAAGACCTGGTATTAGACCTGGGTGCACAGTGGATTTCACCCGGATATGAACAGGTATTGCAGCTCTGTGAATTACTGGGTCTGCAGGTTGAAAAGAAAGAATTTCCCGGAAAGAACTTCTACGCCACCAATGGAATCAGGAAATATTTTACCGGTATGATCCCCACCCATAAGATAAGCGACAGACTTAATGCATCACGGCTGCTCAGCGGTCTTGAAAAAACCAGAATTCCCGATCCGGAAAAACCCTGGCTGGGGTCCGATGCCAACAAGTTGGATAAACTCCGTTTTGGCCATTACATAAAGCAAAAGACCTATAGTTCGAATTACTCAGAAATGATCCGCAACATTGTCGAATCGAGATTTCTAAACGGTATAAATCAAGTCTCTGCTCTGGAAGCGATTAACAATTGGAAGGCAGGTTCCAATGGGGACAAATGGGTTATCGTGGGCGGTATGGATCAGTTGGTAAGAAAGTTGACTCAGGAGGTAGATATTCACTATCAGCAACCGGTAACTTCGGTTATTCAGGAAGGGAGGTTGTTGAAAATTAAAACCTTGAACAGAAATTATCGCTGCCGAAGTGCAATCATAGCTATACCTCCCTTACAGGCTGCCGGGATAAATTATATCCCTGCCGTTAGCGGAGGTAAGGAAAAACTGTGGAATTCGATTGAAGGAGGCAGGATTATCAAGTCACTATTGGTTTTCGAAAGTCAAGCCTGGAAGAAAGGCCTCTGGAGTGGTCAGGGATTCTTCAATGAAGATTATGCATTTAATGCACTATTTGACATTGGTACGGCAGGCCAGGCCAGGGACATACTTTGCACTTATACCATAGGGGACCGATGTAGAAAATTGGAAGGCCTGACTGAAGCTGAAAAAAAAGAACTGATCCTTCACCAGGTGAAATCGATCCTTCAGATGCCGACGGACACACAAGTCAGGCATTTTCTGATCCGGGATTGGAAAACTCCTCCCAATGGTCCCGGAGCGTACCATATTTTTCCTCCCGGTACATTAACCGATTATGCCGCATATATCGACCAAAGAGAAGGTCAGATATACTGGGCCGCGGCGGAATATGATCATCTCTTCCGGGGTACACTGGAAGGAGCCGTTCGTTCGGGGCGAAAAGCAGCAGACGCTATTTTGGGCATTTAATGCTCAACGGGAACTTTGTATCGTAAAACACGTTACATATTTTATGTATCATAATTTACGGTTAAAATGATAAACCCTTTTGTTATCTACGGATATAGCGGGCCGCAATGGTTCTGTGACCGGGAATCGGAGCTGAGTTCACTGATAGAATCATTTGACAACCACCGTTATTTACTACTTTATTCCATGCGCAGGCTGGGAAAAACCGGGCTAATACACCACTTTCATCATACTCTGAGTGAAAGGAAAAAAGTAATACCGATCTATCTGGATGTGCAGCATACCAATAGTGATCAGGAATTTGTATCACAATTGATTACACAGACTATTTCGAAAATCGAGAAATCTCAAACCGGTCTTTTAAACCGGATTCAAACGCTTTTTTCGTCTTTGCGACCAACCATTTCTTTTGATCCCTTCACCAATCTTCCCACTGTTGAATTGCAAATAAAGGAGCCAAAACAGGTACAGTTAACTTTAGATATTTTTTTTGAGATGCTGGGTAAATTAAACAACCACTTTCAAATATCAATCGACGAATTCCAACAAATTGCAAATTATTCCTCTCCATCTTTTATTGATGCAGCCATACGAGGTAATATTCACAAAATAAAAAACACACATTTTCTTTTTTCCGGCAGTCAGAGACATTTATTACTGAACTTATTCAGTAATTCTAAAAAGCCCTTTTTTAATATGGTGGATCAACTGCAGTTAAAAACACTGGATCATCAGATTTATGCTGATTTTATTCAAAATCATTTCACAAATCATAAACAGAAAATAGATGCTTCCATCGTTGAAGATATACTTACATGGACCCGGTCACATACTTATCACACCCAGTATTTTTGTAACCGGTTATTTGCCCAGGGGCATAAAAAAATCATCCCCCAACATATTGAAAAAATAAAAAGAGAAATACTATACACTTTTGAACCAAATTATTTACAACTGCGAGCTACTAATAGCCCGGTACAATGGAAACTACTTACAGCCATAGCAAAAGAAGAATCCGTCACCAATATAAGCAGCCGTGATTTCCTCTCCAGGTACCAACTCGCCCAGTCCAGTGCTCACCAGGCCATGAATGTCCTTCTGGAAAAAGAAATACTTTATGAAGTCAGACAAAAGGATAAAAACATTATCATCATTTATGATCCGTTCTTCTCCCGATGGTTGCAGGAGATATAGTATTATTTCCACGATCTCCAGTGGACGGTAACATTCAAATCGAATGCATAAGTATTACAGTAACCCAGGTGCCAATTGGCATTCTTCATCTTTTATTAAAAAAATCATTCCCGGAAACCTGGTCCTTTTACAAACCTTCCTGGAGTAGCGCCGGTATGTTCACCATCCCTTAGTACCTGCTCACCATTTACGAAAACATCATATACACCGGTGGCATACTGGTGGGGATTTTCAAAAGTGGCATGGTCTGATATTTCATCCGGATCAAAAATGACCATATCGGCGTAATATCCCGGCGAAAGCAAACCTCTTTTTTTTATCTTTAATTTTTCTGCAGAGAGGGAGGTCAATTTCCTGATGGCTTCCTGCAATGAAATAACCTTTTCTTCACGTACATATTTTCCTAAAAGCCTGGCTACATTTCCGTAAGCTCTCGGATGCGTACTTTTATTCAAGAAAATTCCCTCAGCAGCCAGCGCCCCCGCATCAGACCCAAAAGAAATATATGGGAGGGCGATTTGTTTTTTAATGTTTTCTTCCGACATCAGGAAATAGACGGTACCCACCCGGCTTCCATCCTGTATTACCAAATCAATAATTGTTTCTTCCGGGTTGGTACCACGCATTGCGGATACTTCAGCCAGATTCATGCCGGTATACTTTCTTAAGGAGTCGTTTCTAAAATCTACAAATAACACCCGCGAAGGATCCCCCGCTGAAAAATACAGATTTTCCCAATCCATTGCATCCGTCTTCATTTCTGCTATCACCTTCTTTCGTATACCCGGATCCTGTAGCCGCTTTTTCCATGCGTCATACCCTCCCTCCTGTACCCAGGGTGGCATGGCCGCGTCCAATCCGGTAGCACCGGCCGGATAATTGTACATATCGGCGCTGATATTCAAGCCCTGCTGTCGTGCACTGTCAATTTTTTCAATGACCCGGTCCATTTTAGGCCAATTATTTTTACCCCCTGCCTTAAGATGATATATCTCGGCATCGATGCCTGCTTGCGAAGCGATTCGAATCACTTCGTCCACCGCCTCCAGTAATTTATTCCCTTCACTACGCATGTGGGTGATATAAAGTCCATCAAATTTTGCGGCTTCTTCACAAAGTGCGATCAACTCATCCGTCTTTGCATAGAAAGCCGGCGCGTAGATCAGGGAGGATCCCACTCCTAAAGCTCCTTCTTCCATCGCCTCTCTCACCAGAGCGCGCATGTTCTCCAGCTCGGTATCCGTTGGAGCCCGGTCTTCATATCCTAATTCGTGCACCCGAACGCTAGTGGCTCCCACGAAAGAGGCTACATTCGGCGAAACTCCCTTTTCTTCGAGAAAATTCAGGTAATCTCCCAGCGTAGTCCACTCGATATTAAATTTGATGTCATCCTGAAATTGCAGCATTTCGGTTTTCATCGACTCATTAAGTGGTCCCATGGACATCCCCTCTCCCATCACTTCCAGGGTGACGCCTTGTTTCAGATCACTCATCCCCCGACCATCTTCTATAAGACTTTCGGTCGCCCAGCTCAACATATTGATGAATCCGGGACTTACTGCTTTACCTCCTGCATCAATGACTCTCTTACCTTCACCGGAAAGGGACGGGCCCACCGCTGCAATAGTATCTGCATTTACGCCAATCATCCCCTCAAATGGTGCATCACCGGTACCATTATATATGACGGCATTTTTTATGAGCAAATCATACTGCTCCTTTTGCGAACAAGCAATAATTAATACACTACAAAGAATGATTGGTAAGCGCCTTTTCATATTAGTGATGATTTACCTCACTCAAGATAGTGAAATCAATAGCATCTTTTCCCTGGCGGATCAGTGACCGCCTGCAACTATTCGCTATTTTTCCGGTTGAAATCACCATGACATGAAGTCAATTAAAATGTTGAGAACTTACCTGGCCTTTTTCAGTTTACTCCTGATCATCTTTGTAGCATGTGATGATGTCCGGAATGTAAAAGAGGTGACCATTCAGGATATTCAAAAATACCTTTCAGAAATTTCTTCAGATAAGTATGAAGGAAGAAAACCATTTACCGAAGGAGAAGAAAAAACGGTAAAATACCTTCAACAGGAATTAGAGCGCATGGGAGTGGCTCCCGGGAATGGAGGTTCATACATTCAGGAAGTGCCGCTGGTGGAGATTACTGGTCATCCCGATACCTCGATGTATTTTAATTCACCGGAGGCGGAAATAGTGCTTAATCTGAAAAAAGATTTTGTTTGTTATACCGAACGGATTGAGGAGACCGTCAAAATTGAAGATTCGGAGGTTGTATTTTGTGGATTCGGCATCACCGCACCGGAATACGATTGGGACGATTTCGAAGGGGTTGATGTAAAAGGAAAAACGATCATTGTGCTGGTAAACGATCCGGGTTTTGGAGGAGAAGACGAATCTTTTTTCAAGGGAAATACCATGACCTACTATGGTCGATGGACCTATAAATATGAGGAGGCAGCCCGCCAGGGTGCCGCAGCGGTTCTGATCATACATGAAACCGCTTCTGCCGGTTATCCCTGGTTTGTGGTTGAAGGTGCTGCCTCCGGAGCAAAACTAAATCTCAAACCGAACCAGGAAACCTCGTACAAGGCCGGAGTGCAGGGCTGGATCTCTTTGGATATGGCCAAATCCATTTTTGAAAAAGCCGGTTTTGACCTGGGCTCCGAAATACGCAAAGCCAGAACCAAAGCGTTCGAGCCCTTTTCCCTGGGATACACCATGTCACACACCCTGCACAATATGTTTAAATACGATCAATCAAGAAATGTAATTGGTATTTTACCCGGAACTACCAGCCCGGAAGAATACCTGATTTTCAGTGCCCACTGGGATCATCTCGGCATTGGCAAAACGGTAGATGGCGATTCCATATACAATGGTGCGCTTGACAACGGAAGCGGAATCGCTTCAGTACTCTCCATAGCCAAAGCCATGAGTCAATCCCCTGCATTGGAAAGGTCGGTGGTATTTCTCTTTGTAACTGCGGAAGAACAAGGCTTGTTGGGCTCCCAGTACTACGCTGAAAATCCGATCTTTCCGGTTGATCTCACCGTTGCAAATTTAAATCTCGACGGTATGAATCCTTTTGGTCCCATGAAATATTTGACCATAACCGGCATTGGACATTCGGAAATGGATGACTACGCCCGGGAGGAAGCAGCAAAACAGGGGAGAGATATCCTGCCGGATCAGGAACCAGAAAAAGGATATTTTTTCCGTTCCGATCATTTTAATTTTGCCAAAGTCGGAATTCCGGCTCTGTACGCTGAGGGTGCCTACGAACATATGGAACTGGGAAAGGAATATGTCAAAGACAAGCGAGCGGATTATGTGGCAAATCGCTATCATCAACCAGCGGATGAATACGTGGCTGAAGATTGGGATCTGCGCGGAATTGCCCAGGATGCTCAATTTGATTTAAACGTTGCCAACCGGCTGGGTAACGAAAAGACATGGCCCGAATGGAAAGAGGGTTCGGAATTTAAAAACATCAGAAACCAATCGAAACTCAAAAACTAATATGATGGAAAACCTTAAATATCCTATCGGAAAATTTGAATACCCAAAAACCTATAGTGATTCCGACATTGAGCGATGGATCGATGAAATTGATCGTATTCCAGATCAATTCCGGACATTGGTTCAATCCCTGAGTGATGAAAAGCTAAATACTCCTTACCGGCCGGACGGTTGGACGGCAAGGCAGGTAATCCATCATGTTCCGGACAGCCATTTTCAAGCTTATTGCCGGTTCAAGTGGGTACTTACGGAAGAGCATCCCACGATTAAACCCTATCATGAAAATCGCTGGGCAGAGCTTCCCGATTCCAAATTTACGCCTGTGTCCGTATCGCTCGACATGCTCTCCTCCGTGCATAGCCGCTGGGTGATGTTAATGCGGAATATAGACAGGGAGGATTTTGATAAATATTACATACATCCGGAATACAACAATAAGTATGCTTTGGGAGCCGTCTGTAAGCTCTATGCCTGGCACGGCAAACACCACCTGGCGCATCTCCAAATCATTAAGGATATTTAGGCATATGGTGCGATGCCCCTGCACCCGGGCGCAAATCTCCCTAACGGTACCGGCAAATTGTCCGTATTTATCATCCGGTAAAATGGGGATTAATTAATGACTTACACAATCGATTGTTTAAGTACTTTTTTGTAGTTTACAGCTCCTTTTTTACTGCTATTACAACCTAGCCATTAATGAAGCCTTTTTTGAATGAACACTTTCTGTTGGAGACAGAGACTGCCCAACAACTTTACCACGAATTTGCCCGAGATCTGCCAATCATTGATTATCACTGCCATTTACCGCCGGACCAGATTGCCGGGGATCTGCGCTTTAGTAACTTAACCAAGATCTGGCTGGATGGTGACCACTACAAGTGGAGAGCGATGCGTACGCTTGGTATTGATGAAAAGTACATCACAGGAAATGCCGGCGATTACGAAAAATTTGAACAGTGGGCTGCTTGTGTACCTTATACGATGCGTAATCCCCTCTATCATTGGACCCACCTGGAACTGAAACGATATTTCGGGATCGATGAACTGCTTTCTGCCGGGACAGCCAAAGATATCTTTGAACGGGCGAGTGCATCATTGCAAAGCCCCGAGTACAGTGTGAGGTCATTGCTCAGAAAGATGAATGTGGAGATCGTGTGTACGACTGACGATCCGTCGGATGATTTACCCTATCATGATCAAATTGCCGGAGATCAATTTGAGATTCCAGTCTTACCAGCATTTCGTCCGGATAAATGCCTTTTTATCGATAAAGGCCATCATTTCATCGCATATATCGAAAAATTGGGTGCTGCAGCCGGTGTATCCATAAAAAATCTGACCGATCTTTTTGATGCCCTGAAAAAAAGAATGGACTATTTTGGTAGCAAGGGATGCAAGCTCAGTGATCATGGCCTTGAATATATCCACGCAACACCATTTACCCATGAAGAAGCCGACAATATATTGCAGAAAGGCCTGAACGGTGACACACCGGACGAGAAGGAAATTGATTTATATAAATCCGCAGTTCTTCATTTTCTGGGCACGCAGTATCATCAGAGAGGATGGACCCAACAATTTCACCTGGGTGCTCTACGGAATACGAATGTGCGCATGGAAAAGAAACTCGGTCCCGACACTGGATTTGATTCTATCGGGGATTGGTCTCAGGCATCTGCGCTGGCGAGGTTTCTTAATAAGCTGGATGAAACCGATCAATTGACTAAAACCATTCTGTACAATCTCAATCCGAATGACAATGCCATCCTGGCCACCATGATCGGTAACTTCAATGATGGTTCCACCCGTGGCAAGATCCAATTTGGTTCGGGTTGGTGGTATCTGGATCAGAAATTGGGCATGGAAGATCAGATGAATACGCTATCGAATATGGGACTATTAAGTTGTTTTGTGGGTATGCTTACAGATAGCCGAAGTTTCTTATCTTTTCCAAGACATGAATATTTCCGGAGAATTCTCTGTAACCTTTTTGGGAAGGACATTGAACAGGGAGAATTGCCGCCTGATATTGAATGGATCGGCAAGATCATCGGAGATATTTGTTACCACAACGCCAAAGAATATTTCCAATTTGGTAAATAGAAAAGCACAGACAAAGAAAAAAGAAGCTTAGACCAATATGAGTATCAATAAGAAAGTGATCACTTTTGGAGAGATAATGTTACGTCTCACTCCGCCGGGATTTCGAAGATTCTCTCAGGCCGACAATTTTGAGATAATCTATGGCGGAGGTGAAAGCAACGTTGCTGTATCCCTGGCCAACTATGGAATTCCGGTTGATTTTGTAACCCGGTTGCCAAAAAATGACATCGGAGAATGCGCTCTGATGGAAATGCGCAAAAGAAATGTGGGCGTCGATAAAATCGTTCGTGGTGGAAGCCGGCTTGGTATCTATTTTTTGGAGATGGGTGCCATATCCAGAGGAAGTAAGGTGATCTACGACCGGGATCATTCTGCCATGGCTGAAGTCACACCGGGAATGATCAATTGGCGTGAGGTTTTTCAGGATGCCGGTTGGTTTCACTGGACCGGGATAACCCCTGCCATTTCACAGGGAGCGGCGGATGCTACCCTGGAAGCACTTAAAGTGGCCAGTGAAATGGGCGTAACCATCTCTACCGATCTCAATTTTCGGAAGAATTTATGGCAATATGGAAAGGCATCTCACGAGGTGATGCCCGAACTCGTGGAATACTGTGATATTATTCTTGGTAACGAGGAAGATGCGGAAAAACATTTCGACATCCATCCGGAAGGGGTAGATGTCACTCAGGGTGATACGATTGACGCAAAGGCATATATATCCGTTTGTCAGCAATTAATGAAACGTTTCACAAAATGTAAGAAGGCCATCATTACGTTACGTGGTTCGATCAGTGCATCCCACAATACCTGGTCCGGCGTTTTATATGATGGGAATAAATTATATGAATCTCCCACGTATCAAATCACCCACATTGTAGACCGGGTAGGCGGAGGCGACAGTTTTATGGGAGGTCTTATATATGGTCTTTTAACCTATCCCGAAGATGATCAGCATGCGTTAAATTTTGCAGTGGCTGCATCAGCACTAAAGCATACGATTTATGGTGATGCCAATTTAGCATCATTGAGTGAAGTAAAAAATCTGTTGAAAGGGGATGCTAGCGGCCGGGTAAGCAGATAGCCGATTGACGAATGAAGAATCAATGTCGTTAAGTTAAGGAAATTCATATGTTGTGAAATCAAGACAGTACCTACATTCGCCGTCTTACAAACAATTTATCGATTGTTTAACTTAACGGCAAGGAATGACGAATGACGAATAAAATTCGCTCTGCCGGATTAAAATGTAAAGTTGGAAATCCAAAGTCTGAAAAATTAAAAATCAAAATTCGAATGGCAAAGTATTCTAGGTTGCAAGTAGCCATGGCCATGAAGGAGACCGGAATGGTTCCTTTATTCTATCATCCGGATCCGGAGTTGGGTAAGGAAATTGTAAAGGCTTGCTATGAAGGTGGGGCCAAAGTCCTTGAATTTACTAACCGGGGTGATTTTGCCCATGAGGTATTTGCTGAAATTAATAAATATGCCTTGGCAAATTTACCAGGAATGATGCTTGGCGTTGGCTCAGTTCCGGATGCCGGTACCGCGAGCATCTACATCCAGCTCGGTGCGAATTTTATTGTCAGTCCTTCATTACGCGAGGATCTGGCCTATGTATGCAACCGCCGTAAAATCCTCTGGTCACCTGGTTGCGGATCACTTACCGAAATTGGCAGAGCGGAGGAACTCGGTTGTGAAATAGTGAAATTATTTCCCGGTGGCACCTACGGTCCTGGTTTTGTTCAGGCCATTCGCGGACCTCAACCATGGACTTCCATTATGCCTACCGGTGGAGTTTCGCCGACGGAAGAAAGCCTGGGTAGGTGGTTTAATGCCGGAGTAACTTGTGTTGGAATGGGATCTCAATTGATTTCCAAGGAGATCATTGCGAATCGTGATTTTGAAAAATTAAAGGAGATGGTCAAGGATACATTAGCGCTGATTAAGAAACTAACCTCATGAATTTTATTGGCAAAAAGCCTGGCAATTTTCTGCTCTTCTGCTTTGTTCTGCTTTTTTTTGGTTGCGATTCGGTATCGCATGTAAAGACTTTAAAACTGGCACATGGCCTGGACGTAGCCCATCCGGTGCACCAGGGGCTTGTTTTTATGGCTCAGGAAGTAGCTCGTATTTCTGACGGGCAGATGCGTGTCGATATTTATCCCAGCGAGCAATTGGGTACAGAACGCCAATTGTTGGAACTACTGCAGATCGGCAGTCTGGACATTACCAAAGTTTCGGCTTCGGCCGTGGAAAATTTTGTACCGAGCATGAAGGTTTTGGGTCTTCCCTATATTTTTCGCGATGAAGAACATCAATGGAAGATATTAAACGGTGAAATTGGTAAGGAACTCCTACTTGACGGAGAAAAATACTGGTTGCACGGGCTTTGTTTTTATGATGCAGGAAGCCGTAGTTTCTATACCAAGGAAAAGCCCATAGAATCCCCCTCGGACCTGCAGGGCATGAAAATCCGGGTGATGAACAGCCAGACGGCCATGCAAATGATCAAGGAGATGGGAGGAGCACCCACCCCCATCTCGTTTGGCGAATTATACACTGCCTTGCAACAAGGGGTGGTCGACGGCGCAGAAAATAATGCCCCAAGTTTTTACACATCTCACCACTATGAAGTTTGTAAGTATTACACTATCGATGAGCATACTTCGGTTCCGGATGTACTGTTTATCGGTACTACTTCGTGGGAGAAACTGACTGATCAGGAAAAATCCTGGCTGGAAGAAGCGGTTGCTAATTCAGTGCCAGAACAAAGGAGATTATGGAAAGAAGCCGACCAGCACGCTCTGGAGGAAGTCAAGAAGGCAGGAGTGGAAATCATCTATCCCGAAAAGGCTCCTTTTGCGCAAAAGGTAGCCAGCATTTTTGAAAACTACCGGGATGAACCTGAAATCTATGATTTGATCCAACGAATACAAGCGGTAAAATGAGAGAAAAATTAGATAAAGTCCTGGAATGGATCCTGATCGTCCTGATGTCTGCAATGACCCTGGATGTTCTCTGGGGGGTCTTTACGCGATATATCGTTGGTTCCCAGGCTCCCTGGTCGGAAGAATTGGCGCGTTATCTCCTTATCTGGATTGGCATCCTGGGAGCTGCCTGGGCAAGTGGAAAGCATTTACACCTGGCTATCGATCTGTTTCCGGAGAGTCTGACTCCAATGAAAAAGCGGAGACTGATGGTCATTATCAATTTACTGGTGATCTTCTTCGTGATTGCGGCTATGATTATCGGAGGTTTGCGGCTGGTTTATGTAGTAACCTATTTGGGGCAGGAGTCTGCGGCATTGAAATTACCTTTAGGGGCCGTCTATACGGTCATGCCTCTTAGTGGAATTATCATCGTATATCACAAGGTCCTGGACATTATGAATGAATTAAATTCAGAGCAACCTGCCGGCACCGAAAAAGTGAACTAGATATGGAAATATTGATACTCGTCCTCAGTTTTGTAATTCTCATTGGCATCGGTATGCCAATTGCCTGGAGTATCGGTTTATCCGGGTTGCTCACTATTTTCATGACGATGCCTGCCTTGCCGGCAGTCACTACCGTTGCACAAAGGATGGCAACCGGTCTGGATAGTTTTGCCTTGTTGGCCATTCCTTTTTTCGTATTCGCCGGCCAGATCATGAACCGGGGAGGTATTGCCAAGCGGCTCATTGATTTTGCCAAATCGATTGTTGGGGCACTCCCTGGTGGACTGGCCCATGTTAATATTGTCGCTGCGATGCTTTTTGGAGCTATTTCCGGTAGTGCCGCCGCAGCCGCTTCAGCGATCGGCGGATTTATGACTAACCGGATGGAAAAAGAAGGGTATTCCCGGGAGTTTTCCGCCGCAGTAAATATTACTTCATCCACCACCGGCCTGGTGATTCCTCCCAGCAATATTCTGATTGTTTATTCGCTTGCCAGTGGAGGAGCATCCATCGCTGCCCTTTTTCTGGCAGGTTATATTCCCGGAATTATTACCGGACTTATGTTGATGGCGGTAGCAATGGTTTGGGCCAGGAGAAAGGGTTTTCCCACCAGTCCGAGGGCAACTTTAAGAGAGATTTGGATCTCCTTCGTCCGGGCGTTCCCCAGTTTGCTGCTTCTGGTAGTGGTGATCGGCGGAATTGTTGCCGGAATTTTCACGGCCACCGAAGCGAGTGCCGTCGCTGTACTATACTGTCTGGTTCTTGCTTTTTTTTATAAAGAAGTCAAAACCAAAGATTTACCGGGGATTATCCTAAGTAGTGTGGGCACCACAGCGATCGTAACGTTGCTGATTGCCACCTCCATCAGTATGTCGTGGGTTATGAGCTACGAAAATATTCCCCAACAGATAACTGATCTTCTCCTTGGCATTAGTGACAATAAATTTGTCATCTTATTTATCATCAATTTATTGCTACTGTTTGTCGGGATATTTATGGACATGACTCCGGCAGTGCTGATCTTTACCCCTATCTTTCTGCCCGTCGTTACGAAATTAGGCCTGCATCCGGTGCATTTCGGAATTATTATGGTAATGAATCTCTGTATTGGTGTTTGCACCCCTCCGGTGGGTTCCGTACTATTTATCGGAGTCGGTGTGGCCCAGACTACGATCCAACGGGTTATCAAACCACTGCTTCCACTTTTTGTTGCCATGTTGGTCGCCTTAATGCTCACTACCTATATTCCCGCGATCAGCATGTGGCTACCACGAGCTTTTGGGTATTAGGTGATCAGCAGTACAGGGGTTATTTTATCCGAGAAATGTTGAAGTTCAGAGGTTTTAGTACCAAACGCCAGGTTCCTGCTCCAGGTCAGGCTCCAAGATAAATCCAGACTCTTTCGGTTTATTGATTGCACTTTTTATAAGACCTTCAATGACTATTGCTGCTCCCACCGCAACCGCCAGACCAATAAGAAACATAAAAATTTCCGCCGTGGGAGGAACAGGGTCTGGAAACGTCGCTCCGGGGTAATCCCCAAGGATTCTCTTTTTGTTCAAATACAGTTTGTAGGATTTTCCATCCACCTGAAAAGAAAGAGAATTGTCTTTGAATTTTTTCTTATGATTTTTTTCAAGTTCAGCAAGATCAAATGTATAAACTTTGCCCTGATTTTGTCCTTGCAGTGGACGTATGCTCAGGAATTGTTTTCCTTTGAGATTTCCGGTTTTCATTCCGTAATCCCGGTTTTTTAATTTAAACCGATATCTGAAGGATTCCCCATCGTTGGATCGTATTTCTCTGGGTCGAAAAGAATAAATTTGTCCAAATGATGATATTATTCCAACCAGGTAAAGGCTATCTTTTAAGAAGGTTCTCCTATTTTTCATTATGATGAATTATTGAAAAATTCTAATTCCTTGCCGTTAAGTTTAAGCGATCGATAAATTGTTTGTAAGACGGCGAATGTAGATTCGCCGCTCTGCTTGGTCATCAATACTTGATTTCACAACATATGAATTTCCTTAACTTAACGACATTGAATTCTAATTCAAAATTACACTAGATGAGGGGTATTGGGATCACCCAAAAGTACCATTTGTTAAAATTCACTGAATTTGATTTGGCAAGAATTAGTCATCCAAGTATTTATTCAGGACTGTCTGCTTTTATCCTCAACTCCTCTAAGAAAGTCCAGACATTCGCGAAAAGCGAAGGCCAGTGCTCAAATTTCTGAGCTACGATATCAATTATTTATTTTTTTTGACTGCAGGGTGCCCCTGGTCTAACCGTCATTTATTTTTCTGGCCTGTAATTTCTTCAGAAACAAGTTTTTTTATGGGGCTTCATCATCCTGGATCTTGCTTTTACTTTCCGGATGCTTTCTTCCTATTTATCGATTTTGTTATGGGTCCATCCCGGTCGCTTAGGATATTCGTACCTGGTGTCTGTAAAAAAAAACTGATCGAATTCTGCAGTGGTGAGTGCTTCTACAAACTTCGACCTCCGCCATGACGGTTGATCAATTCACAAATCAACTTGCAATATAACCCAGCCTACTTGTCCCTGATCACTCAGATAATCCCCGCAAGCGTTTTATACAATTCAAAAATGACCGAACGTTGTGATAATTTCCTTTCCAGATACCGGCCTTATTGGCCTTACGAGCATCGGGGCTTTGATCCAGACCTTTGACAAAAATCCCGGGATATTCCTTATCTATTAAATTATCCCTGGTGTATTCCCACATTTCGAGAAAGTATTGTTCATAATCAATGGGATCATCGGGATAAAGGTCCGTCATGATCAGTAGTGTATTCATTGCTTCCACCTGTGCCCACCAGGCCTTTTCATGCAGGACAATAGACATTCCCGGTTTATCCCTGAAATAATATCCCCCGTCGTAAATTCCTCCGTTATCGTCATCCCAACCATATTCTATGGTATGATCTACCATCTTTTTTGCTTTCATCCTGGTCATCGCATCGTCTTCGGCATGGATCACATGAGATGCTTCCATTAGGAGGTAAGCCGTCTCAATATCATGACCAAAGGAAACATGATCTTCATGAATATGTTGTCTGATATACTCTTCACTGGAATCACGGTTGGTTGCCGGATTCCAGTCTTTGTCGAGGAATAAGGTTAGGCTCGCTTTTTCATTGGTGATCGTATCACGGACCAGATGCAGCATCTCCCGCACCCTCTCCTTCAGCAAGTCATCTGGCCAAACCATATATAGCTCCGTGAGCGCCTCCAGGAGATGGATGGAACTGTTTTGATCTTTTGCCGGATTGGTATGTCCCTCTTTCATTGGGGTTCCATCCTCACCAAGAAATTGAAAATACCCACCTGTCTCCGGATCGTGGCTGTGTTCCTCCAGCCATTGAAAGGTCTTTTTTGCCAGGTCCAGAACCTCTTCCTTTTTCGAAATGCGATAATAGGCAGCCAGGCCGTACATTCCAAATGAATTGCCATATGCCGTTTTAATTATACCATTTTGCGAATCCTCGCCCAGGGGGTCTCCCTGTCGATTTACCAATTGATAAAATCCACCATTTTCTGCATCCCACATTTTATCTCTTAAGAATTGAAAACCATGTTCTGCTACCTGCGGATAAAGCGTATTATCAGGATATTGCTCGGCCAGGACAGATGCCGTCCATATGTGCCTTGCCTGCGTGACGATCATCTTATTTTGCCTGCCGTCCAATTCCCATTTATAATTAAAATCACTCAGATAGCCTCCATAGGTGGAGTCAATAATCTGAGGGTACCAGGGATCGACGCATGCTTTGAGCATCCACATCTCCATGGCATCCGCAAGAGAGTCACGGTTCAGGCTATGAGCATCAGTTTGGTTTTCAGAACCGGTTTGAGTTCCGGATTTACAGGCAAATAAAATGAGCAATATAAGCAGTCGGTACATGAGCAAATTATTTAGTATCGTTAATTTAATGAATACCGGAACATTAATTTAAATAATTGGAACATTCTTTATTAGGGATAATAAATGATACCTGACATGCTCCCTTTTATTTGCGCTTTCGGTGCACTATGAATTCCATTTCGATGAAGAGGAACTCCTGGTGGTAACAAACCACATCTTCATACTGCCTTTACCTTTCACTTCAACACTTCCTCTTGAGGTAAATTCAAATTGAGGATCATCTTTCATCAATTCATAAGTATCCTGTGACACATTAACTTTACCGGGTACTCCATTGGATTCCATCCGGGCCGCAGTATTTACGGTATCGCCCCAAACGTCATATTGAAACTTCTTGACACCCACGATGCCAGCCACTACCGGTCCGGTATGGATACCAACCCTCATATCAAAATATATTTCATTTTCCGCTTTATCCTCTTTTCTCTTTTGAATGAATGCCTGCATTTTCAGTCCAGCCAAAATGGTGTTGCGAACGGAATTGCCGGAGCTGACTGGCAAGCCACCGGCTGCCATATAGGCGTCACCTATGGTCTTTATTTTTTCGATTCCATATTCTTCACATATAAAATCAAAGGCACGGAAACAATGATTGATTTCATCAATTAACTCAGAAGCCGAAAGCCGGGCTGCTTTTTCGGTGAAGCCTTTAAAGTCCGTAAATAAAATAGAGACCAAATCGTAATCCCTGGCTTGCGCTTTTCCCTTTTCTTTTAGCTCTTCGGCAATTTCCGAAGGAAGTATATTTAGCAGCAGCGAATCTGACCGTTCCTTTTCTTTTTCGATAATCGCTTTTGATCGCTTTACATATATCCATCGTCGATAGAGACCAACTGAAAGCAATAGAAAAAACAAACCTACCGCAAGCGCTAAATTGCGATTCATATTTTTCCTCTGGATCTCAGCCTGGTGAGCCAGCCGGATTTGCATTTCTTTTTCAACCCGGACCAAACTGTCAGCCAGCATTTGATTGGAAAACTCAATTTGCTGGACATGCTTTGCTGTTTCCTCCAATTGCATACTGTCCTCCAGAATATTCATAAGTTCATGAAATTCCAGGGCTTGTTCAATATTATTGATACCCTTATACGCTTCATACAGGCAGGCACAGGCTTCCATCTGACTACCCAGGTCACCAACCTGTCTCGAGCGTTCCAGGCTTAATCTACAGTTCTGTATGGCGGGACGAAGTCTTCCCTGATCGAGAAACAGGAAACCGATATCCAAGAAAGTCGATGCACTGCCCTGAATATCATTTATTTCTTCACTGATCTCAAGGCTCCTTTGCATCTCATTCAGGGATTCTTGCAGCTTTCCCTCTTCTGCCAAAACTTGTCCGATACCAGCAAAGGATCTGGCCATTCCCAGGTAATCATTCTCCTCCTGGTAGATTTCCAGCCCTTTTTCAAAGTATTCCAATGCGCTGGCAAAATCACCATCTTCGATGTATAAGTCACCCAAATTGGAATACATCGCTGCATTCTGGGGTTCATTCCCATTCTGCCGGTTGATCTCGATGCTCTTTTGATAGTAATCCAGCGAAGTCTCAAGGTCACCCATCGCTCGATATATGCTTCCGAATTCATTATAGACCGAACTCAAGCCTGCTTTGTCATCAAATTTTTCGTAGATCTTCTGGCTTCTCCGATAGTAAGAAATGGCTAGAATGATGTTTTCATTGTCATGATACACAAACCCTATGCGCAACAAAATGTCGGCAGCTCCCAGCTCATAGTCAATCTCTTCAGCAAGCTCGAGGCCATGGTTATAATTAGACAATGCGTCATCATATCTGCCCAAACGAAATTGCAGGTATCCTATGGAGCTGTGGATGTCCACCAATAATTTGTTGATACTCCTATCCTCGGCAAATTGGCGGAGTTCATCCAGCATCTGCAGAGCACTATCTGCCTCCGAAACGTAATAATACTCGTAGATGTAATCCAGGTAAGTATTCCCTCTGACGGAATCTGACTGGTTCTCATCCTGCCAAATGGTCAACAAGGAATCGGGGTCATTCTGTCCAGCACCTATACTTAAAATGAATAAAATAGCTAACCAAACTAAGACAGGCTTTGGATATAACACCTTATAAGGCATACTTTAATGGTATGTTTGATCCTCTCAAGTTCCGCTATTAGTGGTTTTCAAGTTCTATATGACTAAACTTTTAACTGAGCAAACAGCCGCTAATTGACCGTGCAGCTGCTTGCACTATCCGAATGTACGAAAAGTAGGACGATCCCGGATACGCACGTATAAGTTCTACCGACAGATTCTGGATGAGAAATAAATCCCCCATTTTTGCTCTACCTTTAGGCTATGAAGAAAAAAACTAAACCAATTGTTGCCTATTTCTGTATGGAATATGGCCTGAAATCCGACTTTCATATTTATGCCGGCGGTCTGGGCATTCTTGCTGGCGACTATCTCAAAGGTGCAGGAGATCAGGGCTATCCCCTGGTGGGCATTGGCATTAAGTGGAAGCAGGGATATACCACCCAGGTTATCAATACGGAGGGATTTCCTGTAGATACCTACCCTATCTACGAATATGATTTTCTGGAAGATACCGGTATAACCGTGGAAGTGATCATCCGAAAAAGACCGGTATTCTGCAAAGTGTGGAAATGTAATCAATTTGGTAATGCAGATCTTTATCTACTCGACACCGATCTGCCCCAAAACGAGGATCCCTGGATCACAGGTCAGCTATATGGCTGGTTCGGTGAAGAAAGAATAGCGCAGGAAATGATCCTTGGTATCGGCGGTGTTCGCGCCTTGCGTGCTCTAAAGATTCCCGTCGATATCTACCATTTTAATGAAGGCCATGCATTGCTAGCAGGGATTGAATTAATTTCTGAAAAAATGGACCGGGGGCTCTCTTTTGAGGCGGCCTGGCAAACTACGAAGAAAGAAATCGTTTTTACTACCCACACTCCGGTTATCCAGGGAAATGAATCTCACCCTCTGGACCGGCTGATGTATATGGGAGCAAATATCAGTCTCAAACGAAGTCAGCTAAGAAAAATAGGCGGCTCACCTTTTAACATGACCGTGGGAGCTTTACGCATGGCGAAGATTTCCAATGCCGTAGCCCGGCTGCATGGCATCACTGCCAAAGAGATGTGGAAAAAAGTAAAAAATAAATCCGAAATTATTGCGATCACCAATGGGATACATAAACCCACCTGGGTCGATCCAAAAATGCTGGAATCAGCAGATAAAAGTAACCAGATTATTTGGAACACCCATCAAAGAAATAAAAAGAAATTAATTGATTTTATCTACCGGAGAAAAGGCGTCAAATTGGATGAGGAGAAATTAATTATTGGGTTTTCCCGCCGTGCGGTTCCTTACAAAAGGTCAGATTTAATATTCGGGAATCCGCGTTTAATTTACCCACTGTTAAAATCTGGCAAAATACAAATTGTATTTTCCGGTAAAGGGCACCCCCTTGATGATACCGGGAAGAAAATAGTATACCGTCTCGTTTCAATGCAAAAGAAATTTCCCAACGCGGTGGTATTTCTTGAAAATTATGACATGGAGATCGGCGCTCTACTTACCCGGGGGACAGATGTCTGGCTCAATAATCCTCGTCGCCCCAAGGAGGCCAGTGGTACGTCCGGCATGAAAGCAGCTATGAATGGTGTTCTTAATCTAAGCATCCTGGACGGCTGGTGGCCCGAAGCCTGTCAACATGGAATCAATGGCTGGCAAATTGGTGACACCCTGGTTCCGGATGACGAAAAAGATCAGGATGAGCGGGATGAAAGAGCCCTCTATCAGGTGCTACTCAATCAGGTGATACCGACCTATTATGAGGACAGAAATAAGTGGATCGAAATGATGCGAGCCAGCATTCTTAGCACCGAGAATGAATTTTCAGTAGAACGCATGCTGGATGAATATATACGTCTAATGTATCTGCATCGTTAGAATTTAGCCGGGTCGATTTCCCTTTAATTACCCAGTCTAAGAGTTGTATCAGAGTGGTCCATACAGATCCCGGAAATCTGGCAGGACCGGGTCCCTGACTCAAAAAAACCAAAATTTTAATATCCTGAATTCTTTAATTTAACCACATTAATTCAACATTTTAGTGCTTAGAAAGCAGTCTCTAAAATTATGACGGGATCCGACTTACGCAAATTAAATATAGGCATACTGGGATGTGGACCTATTTCCCAATTTACCCACTTTGAATGTTGTCAAAAAGGTAAAAATGTACACTTGTATGCTATTTGTGATGAGGCGAAAGATTTGGTGGAGCGGATGGCACAAATCTGGCAGCCGGAAAAAGTTTTTTTCAATTATGATCATATGCTGGAAGATCCTGAATTGGATGCAGTCATCATCGCCACGTCAGATGCTTTCCATATACCATTGGCCTTGAAAGCCGTGGAAGCTGGAAAACATGTGCTGGTAGAAAAACCATTGAGCCATTCGATCGAAGAATGTGAAAAAATCATTGAAGCCACGAATCAAAGACAGGTAGTGGTCCAGGTGGGGCATATGAAACGATTTGATCAGGGATTTCAGTTTGCTCATGATTTTATCAGGGAAAAGGCCGGAGAAATTATAGCTATCAAAGCCTGGTATGGGGATAATACGCAACGATATACTTTCACGGATAATCTGCAGCCCCGGCCGGTTAGGAGTCTACTGGCGATCAAGCCTGGTTTTAATGAAAAAGCAAATCTGGAGAGGTATTATATGATGGCCCATGGAAGTCATCTACTGGACACCGCTCAATTTCTCGGCGGCAAAATAGGTGCGCTCCAGGCCCATCTCCGCCACCAGGAAGATCTCTGGTGTTGGTTCATCCATGTCGATTTTGAAAGCGGGGCCATGGGACATCTCGACCTCACGATCAAAATCAGGGGAGATTGGCATGAAGGATTTCAGGTATATGGTACGCGGGGAAGCGTATTTGCTAAAACTTTTAATCCCTGGTTTTACAAAAGCAGTGAAGTAGAATGTTATTTGGAAGAAGAGCAGATTTTCCACCGTCCGTTAGCTGCTGATGGATTTTCATATAGAAGGCAACTGGAATCCTTTGCCGATGCCATTATAAGTAAGCAACCCTTATCGGGAACCACGCTTAGAGAAGGATTGGAAATCACCCGGGGTATGCTGGCAATTCATCAGTCTATCCGGGACTCGTCATCAGTTCATCTCGACAATTTAAGATACACGGCTTTATGACTGGAATAGGTGTTTTTACCAAAACATTTGAGCGTGATTCGGCAAAGGATGTTTTACTGGCAGTGAAAAATTATGGATTTGAGGTAGCTCATTTTAATTTTGCGTCCGTGGGCCTGGAAGCGATGCCGGAGGATATTCCACCAGCTGTCATTCAAGAAATAAGATCCGCCATCGACGAGACTTCCATCAGACTGGTTGGTGTGTCTGCCACTTTTAATATGGCATATCCCGACCCAAAAGTCCGGGAAGAAGGTATCAGAAGATTTAAGAAAATTGCCACGGTTTGTCCGGAATTGCAAGTCCCCTTAATCAGTCTTTGCAGTGGCTCCAGAAATAGACAGGATTAGTGGGCATTCCATCCGGACAATGAGACCTCTGCAGCCTGGACAGACATGGTTAGAGTGATGGAAGCACTCGTGATGGTGGCAGAACAAAATGACATTTATCTCGGCATTGAACCAGAACTGGCTAATATAGTAAGCTCACCATTGAAGGCTTTTGAGCTGATCAATGAGATGCAAACGGACCGGATTAAAATTATTCTCGACCCTGCGAATCTTTCCGAAAAATCACTTCCGGATCAAATTAAATCAATCATTTTGTCGGCGCTTGACCTTCTTCATCCTTTCTTAGCGATGGCTCATGCCAAAGACCGGACAAACAGTGGCAATTTCGCCCCTCCCGGGAAAGGTGTTATTCCCTTTGAATTTATGCTGAACGCATTCGCAGAAAGAAATCTGGATATTCCTTTGGTTGCCCATGGATTTTCCGAGAAGGAAGCGACGGGCGTGGCAAATTATCTAAAATCTATTAATGAATGAGCAAACTTTTGATCCATTATGAGCTCGAGGGGCATGGTATTCCCTTTGTTTTTATTCATGGATTGGGTGCAGATCTGCAGCAATCAAAAGAATTGATCGCTCCGGTTGACGGAACCTGGAAAATCCTGGTTGATTGTCCTGCACATGGTAAATCATCCCTCGTAGATTCTTCATTGCTGAGTTTTAATTTCATGTCTGATGAAATTCTGAAAGTAGTGGACGACCTCAATATTCCTGAATTTGTAGTAGGCGGTATATCCATGGGAGCAGGTATAGCGATGAATATGATGGATCGTTTTAAGCACCGTCTGATCGGAGCTATCTTAGTCCGGCCGGCCTGGCTAAACAATCCGCATCCCTTCAATCTCACCCTGATGGATTTGTCCCGGTCACTGAGGGATAGTCCGGATCCGGAAAAAACCTTTAGATCTTCACCGGCATTTAAAGCCCTGGAGAACACCATACCCAATGCGGCCAGGTCTTTGCTCAACCAGTTTGACCGGCCTCAGGGGCTTAGTGCAACGATAGACTTGCTGCACAAAATGATCAGTGACGCTCCACTGGAAAATCTAGATAAGCTGAAATATTTCCGTAAACCAGTGTGTATCCTGACCAACCAAAAAGATCCAATGCATCCGGCTGAGTTTGGCCTGTCCATCAAAGAGATTTTGCCGATGGCACTTTTACACGATGTTTACCCAAAATATCTTGGTGCTCAGCGACATAATTCGGAGTGTCAGACGATTATTCAGGACTTTATTGATATGCACTTTCTAAATCATCAGCAGTAATTTGACCAGTAATATTGAGTTCTATTTAACTATTCTCCGTCTTTCAGTTCTTTTTCATTCCTGACCTTCCTTTCATTTTGAAGATAAAAATGATACTCATTTTCGAGGAAACTTAAATAGGACTGTCCCAATGCATAATCGATATTATCACCGAAAAGAACCAGTATTCCTTCCATCGGTTCAGCAAAAGGATTATAAAAAACATGTTTCACATACGGACCGACAAAGACACTCATCCCGGGTTCCAGATTGATCTCCTCCTCTCCTATGTATGCCTTGCCCTTACCTTTGGTTATAATAAACAAATTTGGAATCTGGCTTCTTTCCAAACCCCGGTCATTATTGGCTACCTCTTCAGTACCGAGGGAAAACCAGGCGATTCGCTTATCTTTCATGGTATACAAAGACACAATGGATGCACCATGACTGGGGAGTGAACTCTGTCGGCTGAAACGGGTCACTTCCACCTGGTCTTTCTTCCAAAAATGTTCCATAATTAGATAGGCAATTGCAGTGGTTTCCTGGTCAGATCGGAAGCCGGACATATCTTCAATATCCATAGCCACTTCGTCCGATGGAGTTGATTTAGCTGCCGCCGTACTGGCTGTCCACTCTTTGTCCGCGATCTTCTTTAAGGTATTAAAATCGGAAATCCGGAAATACCAGGTGGGTTCGGGAGGAGTATCCGGGAAGAGTTCCACTTTATTTGGTCCATAATTGTGAAAAGTATACTGTTTTTCTTGACCGGTCAGATATGATTCTTCTTTACGTTCAACTACAACATACCACCAATCCTGATCGACTTTAATCCCAAAGGTAGCATCCATGGCCATTGGATCACTTCGGTAACTCTGGACAAATTCCTGTAAAATCTGTTCTGTTGTCAAACCCTGAGCGGATAGAAGTGGGAAGCATAAAAGTAAGGCCCCAAAAAAAGAAGCTTTGGATTGACCGGAGGACGAATTACAATTCCAATTTTTTTTCATGATTTGTGATTTTGATGAGAAAAATCTTTTGGAACGTTAGACGAAAAATGGATTTACCGGTTATCAATTATTCCGTTATTGGGGTGAATAATGCCTATTTGGGGTGAATTGACCGGCTAGATATCTCTTTTACCAAGTCTATTCAAAATCTGGGCTTCATAAGATTTTGAAACTGGGATAGGAACTTCCGTAAATTTTAATCGGATCTTCGGCTGTCTGGCAGCTTTATAAGATTGTAGATTGTACAAATTTACAATGTATGATCTGTGACACCGTATAATTAAGTCAGATCCAATGTTTTCCTGCACCCGGCTCAACGAAGTGCGGATCAGATCGCGCTTAACTCCTTTGTCACTAAGATAGTTAACAGCAACATAGTTATCCTGTGCCTGGGCAAACAGAAAATCATTCAGGGAAATAGAAATCTGATCATTCGAACCCTCTCCATGGAAATGCAGAAATTTCTGGTCACCAGACAGGAGTTGCATGTCCCCTGCCAGTGTCTCATACTCAGATTTTAGGCTCCCATACCGATAGTAGAAGAATATCCCCACCATAGGGAATATGAAGACAGTACTACAGTTAAAAACAAATTCAATGGCACTGGAAAAACTGAAATCATGCCATTCTCCGAGAACATTATAGATCAGAAAATTGGTCAGACCTAAGATAATAAGCAACCATAGAGACCAGACAACCACTCGCCAAAGGGTGACCATTCTCACCAAAAGAGGTTTGACAATAAATTCATTTAACAGCGCCATTCCTGTGGTACCCAGCATAAATACCGACAAAACAGAAAAGAATTCAAAAGTATATTGATGTCGAGGATTATAATTGGAAACACCAAAGGGTAAGAAGACAGCCATAAAGAGGAATAAAAACACTCCCAGGGCAATACTGATTACATATTTGTATCGATTCGATAAAAAGAAAGAGAATGCTGATTCCTTCAAAACCTCAGATTAGATTAACATCTTATTCCATATTCACGCTAAGATATATTATTCAAACATGCTTATGCTTATGAAACCGGGGTCACTCACTACCAAAATGATCTTTTCAATTCTTACCCCAATCGGGTCTCCGTTGACCGATATGCTTGTCATTCAAAAGCGATGCGAAGATGAGGGTCAGTATCCCTTCACGATCCGACTCCCGTAGTGAGCTAATCATTTATGCCTTCCCGCAACTCCATTTACCGGCTTACGACTTCACCATCCAGATGCCGGGCAAGGATAAAATACTGCTCGTTGTAGATATAGTTGAAATTTAATTCCTCTCTCAGAATTTCAAATTCCATTTCACTTTGGGCAAAGTCAGCTATCCACTGAATCGCACTTAGACGGTCGATAAATTCCTTTTTCATGATAATTAGATTTGAATCATTTAACCATATATAGATTTATCCGGTAAAAGGTCATCAAAACGCCAGATGTACTTCATCTTAATCTTTGCCGCCAGGTATAAGCTGGTTTCGAAGTCGCCAGGATAATCCGGTTATTGCTCGTTCCGGTAATGACGATTCCAGCGCATTTGGTGCCGGATAGGTCCCCACCTTCCATCTACGATCAGGGTCGTCTCCGATTCCATCCGGAGGGTCGCTGGTAAGGTCAATTTTCGCCTTGGAAGAAATACTGTTCCTCTATATAATCCTGCTTCTTCGATAGCACCCGTGAATTCACGCAAAATGTAAATTTGTTTACCCTCCAGCTTACGGTCATCGCTGACGTTACCACTGGAAATGACCAAGCCAGAAAATACACCGTTCTCATCCTGCGCAATTTCCACTACCGCACCCGAATCCGGATCTTTCCAGTATCCGGACAAATCCTGGGATACTCCAATGCCGGGGATTAGAAACAATCCGAGAAGCCCGGCCATTTTTGAAAGTCGGCGGCCGGTCCTATGCTCAAAACGCCTGTATTGGATCGTGTCGAAGGTCTTTTCGTAATCAGGGTGTTCCGTACCCATTAATCGATCCCAGATGCGGAAATACAGCCCATAATTATAATGGAATTTTGCATGGTGCATATTATGATAAACGGAAGTGCCAATAATTTGGAAAAATGGGGTTTTTCGAAACCAACGAGGAACGATTTCATAACCAAGATGGCCATAGACATTAAAAAGGAAGGAGAAAAAGGTGAAAAGAAAAATGGACAACGGATGCATAGGCAATATAAAGATAAGGATAGGAAGTATCATCGCCTCAGCAATACTTTCCAGAAGATGGAAGGAGTATGATGACCAGGGAGAAGGATTGTTGGACTTGTGATGGACCAGATGCACATAGCTGAAGATCCGGGGATGGTGGATCAGACGATGTAACCAGTAAAAATATAGGTCATGGAGGACCATCGAAATGATTAAAACAGCAGGAATCCACCACCATGGATGTTGATGAATATCCAGATAAATACTTGTGTACGCGCTGATTGGAGTATAGATCAGTAAACAACCTATGGCGGCAAATATTAAAGCGGACTGGGAGGATTGCAGTATTTCATATAATAAGAGATGCTTCGGTACTTTTCTTTCCTGAATTTTGGAACGCTTAAAATATCGGTGGAACAAAACATAAAAAATAATGAAAGGAATACCTGCAATAATAAAATAACGGGTGAGCGTCAAAAGAGAAGTTATGAGAAAATGGGTGATAAAATCCATGACAAAATATTTTTAAGTGTTAGACACTTTTTTTTTCTAAGAATTTGTTGATCTTCAGATTGAGCGGGAGGTCGTTGAGCAGGGAGCCGTAATATGTCTTGAATAGCTAGAAAGAGATATTGACCGGGATAACCACTTTGACTAGAGATTTATAGTATAGGTCTGTCCGTTATTCAGGGTAATAGTAGCCGAACGGCTGCCATGGAAAACGATCTTTCCGGTATAATCAACAGAATCGCCCCCATCCAGCGTAGCTTTCACCTGGATAGTTGCAGATCCACCCGTAACTTCATAAACTAATTTCTTCACCTTTATTTCATCAAAAACGATGGTAATATTTGAGAGAATCGTTCGGTTGGTCTGTTGAGTTTTAATTTGAGTAGTAGCTACCCGGTTCAAAGACCCATTAAATAAATAGTCGGTACCGGCAACCAGGTTTGACGCCGTAAGAGATCCTTCGTTGTTTGATTGTAAGGAGAGATTATTGGCATCAGCAGTACTTTTACCGGATACAAGAAAATTGATTTGATTCGGTACCGGGCCCTCACAAAGTACATTCCAACTCCAGGATGCGCTTATCGAATAATTACCCTGAGAACCGGTCTGGGTCGTTGACATTTGATTGGATGCTCCACAGCTGAGATCCATATCTGCTGCCATTTCTGCAGCATCTTCGAGATCGAGCGTCATTCCCCCCTGTGCGGCACTCAGTGAGGCTTCGAGCGTCATAGCCAGATCTTCATCGGTCAGTGATGGTATTTCCCGGAGATCCCCATCCTTTTGACAGGAAATAAATCCGATGACTAGAAGCAGTGAGAATAATTTGAAAGAATGCATGATTGTAGTTTGTTTCTGGTTAATAATTTTAATTACTCTACAAAGTTAGGAGTACGTCAATCAACTGTGATTAACAAAAGTTAATTAATGCTCCTTCCGGCTATTCTTCTTCGGATTCTGCTTAATGATACGGGAGTAATCCCCAAAATATGAGCGATATATTTATCAGGGACCCGGTTCACGATATCGGTTTTCTTATTGATAAATTCCAAATACCTCTCCTCCGGGTTTAGTAAGATAAATGATTCCACTTTGTCCAGTGATTCACCCAGCATCTTCAATAGAAAATGCCTTCGAACCTGTTCGTAGGATGGATTCTTTTTCAGTACCTCCTGGAGTCCGTCATAATCAATCTGCAGTAATTCTGTAGGCTCCAGGGCTTCATATTGATACCGGGATGGTTGATCGCGGATAATAGCGTCTGGAGATGCAACGAATTGATCTTCCCATCGCAACATCATGGTGATCTCATCCCCCTTCTCGTTAATAGTGTAGGCTCGGATCAACCCTTTACGGATATAAGCCATCTTCCGTTGCAATGAATCAGTCTGGATAAAAATCTCTCCCACCGCAAGTTGCCGCTTTTGCACCAGATGATAAATGCTCTGAAGGTCAACCAGGGACAGTCCGCGGAAGATCTTAAAATATAATTGAAGCTTTTCGGCACTGATCATGAACACATGATCTTTCAAAAACCATGCAAGACTGGTTCAATGGAGAAAGTCTTCCTCAAACCGATTGGTTAAATCCCTGGTTTTCATGGCTCACTACTTTGAAAGTATTTTGTTTGCAAGCCCGGGAAAAAGGAATGAAATCCAGAGAAATATCCGAATTTGGCTCGTGGTAACGATAGATTTGCCCCTTTCCAGCTGAGGAAGAATCGTTTGCACCAGTTTTTCCGGAGACATTTTATTTTCCGATCTCCCGGCAGTCATATTTGTGTCTGTAACCGGAGGAATAAATTCCGCAACGCTAATATTGGTATCCTTTAATGCATATTTCAAGCCGGTGGTAAAACTACGCATACCGGCTTTACTGGCACTATATACCAGGCCGTCGCTCTTTGGAAAAGCTCCCAGGCCGGAGGTTGTGTTTACAATCATTGAGTCCGAATTTCTGGCCAGGACCGGTATGAGTAATTGAGTTAAGATAATCTGACCGGTTAAATTAATCTCGATCTCATCCCGGATCTTTGTAAGTGGTATGACAGTATCCGTGATCAGGTAATTGTATTGCACTCCTGCGTTGTTAAAAAGAATCTCCAGGCCAGGAAATTGATTTTCGATTTCTAAGACTGCTTCCTCCACATCGTCCTGTCTGCCCAGGTCACAGGCAATGGTCTCAAATCCCTCTTTTTCCAATGCTTTTAACCTGTCTCCATTTCTGCCGAGCAGAATAACGGTATTTTTTTTGACCAATAGTTCTTTTCCGAGGATGTATCCAATACCGGATGTTCCTCCAGTGATTAATATGGTTTTATTGGAAATTTTCATGATGTTTTATGAATATTATTTTTTAAATAAATTGAATAATGTGTTAACAATTACTGGTTTTTAGTCCTGAAAATGGTAGGAGATGCCAAGATGAAAGACCTTATACATATTGGTGACACTTGATTTGAATTTACCATTCATCAGATCCTGCAATGATTTCTTGGTATTGGAAGAAAGACCGGCTTCACCACCGAATTCATACTCCGGCTCAGGATACTGTGCCCAGGCCGGAGTCCATTCGAATCCTGCCGCGACTCCGTTTTTAAACCGGTATTCATATCCCACTCCTGCTGCCAGGCCCCAGCCAGCCGGTCTTGATTGGATAATTCCAATGTCTCCGGTATATTCTTCTCCAAACAACTGCCGGTCACGATGATCAAATACCATGGTTTCCCGGTCCCTGCCATTGAAAACAATTCCGGTGGAGAGGTAGGGCCCGTTCCTAAACGGTTTGTATCTGATTTGCGCCAAAAATCGCTGAGCCACGATTTCGGAAGCAGTATTTAATCCGGTCAATCCGCTGGACCGGGCATTGATGGATGCCTGGTTACGAGCGATATGGTCCTTTAATTGATAAATAATCCCGGCATAGATTTTTTCATTAACGTGGTATCCTACCGATATGCTTGGTTTAAAACTGCCTCCCGTAGGAAGTTCTCCCAGACCAAATCCAATCTGCCAGTATCCGTTTTCCGGAAAAGAAATCTCCTGACTATGAAGCATAAAAGGGAGTATGAAAAGTACAATCAGTGTTTTTATTTTCGATGTCATTGGTCAGGGATTAGGAGTGAATAAATCGAATAAAGAGCCGGACCAATTGGATCAGTATGGCACCGAAAAAAGAATTAATGGCCAGCATAATCACGGTGGCTCCCATCAGTCCAAATTGACGAATCGCCAAACTGTCCCCGATGGCAGTCTCGTTTCCAAAAAGGCGGTTTACAATTACCCAGGCATTCAAGTGTTCAGCTTCAGCACCCAGGATGTAGTCAATCATGATCATAATGCCTAAAGAAGTAATGGCAGCTACGAAATAAATTGCAAATGGATAATTAAATAATGCTTTCATAATGCGTATGTTTTTTTTGTTCGTGACAAAGTTGCCACTACCATAGAGGCCACGCATTAACATATGTTAAGGAATCCGTTCTGTATGAGATCTGACTAAGCCAGGAATTGTTTTCTGACCGAATAAGCAAGGCTGTCACCAGAGGAAAAGACCTGCTACGGCAGCATGGAAATAGTGCCCAAGGTCCCTAATTTGCCCGGGCAAGTTGAGCCCGGATCCGGCTGAGTTGAATGGGAGTAATCCCTAAATAAGATGCAATATGGTATTGCGGAATAAGGCTTTCCAGCCCGGGATACTCCTCCCTGAATATCAAATAGTTGTTCGTAGCATCGTTGGTAACCATTTCAATATCATGCTTTTCCTTATCGATCCACACTTGTTCCATAATTCGAAGCATCAATGATTCAAGACACCGGTGCAGGTCAAATAAATCGCGGAAACGGCGGTAAGAAAAACGAACCAGTTTGCAAGGTGATAACGCCTGAAAGGACAAAAGGCAGGGATCTCCGGTGAGCAAGGCGGTCAGGGGAGTGGGAAACATTCCGGGGACAAAAAAAGTCTTATTATATTCATTACCATCCCGGTCATAAAAGACCCTTATCACTCCTTCAACAAGTCCAAAGCAAAAATGTACCCTGGAACCGGCCCGAACCAAATATTCATTTCGATCTAAATGGGTGACTTCCATTATTGGATACAAATCCCTGATCGCTTCCTTTGTCAAAGGAAAAATCTTTTCCAGTGCTGAAATAAATTGATCGATTTCCATCCGCTGAATGGATTTTAACAGTAAGATAGAGAATTATTGATAATTCAAATACCAACTGGCGTTTCGTTGCATAATAGAAAGTTTACAAAGTAGCGCCGCATTTTTTCACCAGGACATGGCGTAGAACGCAGGTATAACGGCGTTCTGTCGAGGCTCTGAAACGCCGTCATCGCAAAACACTTCAGATCGACAAAATAAAATTCCAAATACCTGCGATGCTTTAACCGAGCACACTCCCATCCACAACTATATTTGCCTTCTTCGTCTGACCAGCGACTATTGAAGTACCCAGCTGTAATAAAATCAGAATGATCCAATTCCCCATTATTCCATTTCAAGCGAGAGTTCACCTATCACATTCCTGACTCATAAGTAATCGAGACAATTTTCCATTCTCCCGCATATCTAATTAAGGAAAAAAGATCAAAACCTTCCCATTCAATAAGCTTGTCGGAAGTGCCAAATTTTGCCTTGTATTTCGTATAAACTGAGGCAAGATTACCCTGAATCGAAATGTCTGCATCAATCATACGCTCTTCGAAAATGGGTTGACTGTCAGGTCCATCCTTCGTCTGAGCTAGAAATTCATCAATCGTATAGCCATGAATTTCGGGCTTCTGATCAGACCCGGATTTCCACACTGTCGTCAATGTGCCTTTTTCCACAAAAAAATCCCGGTACAAATTCCAATTGCGATCACTCATGGTGCCATAATAATCTTGCAGAAACAAATATACCGTCTGCTCGGATGAAGATAAAGTGTGAGGCTCGCCAGACTGAGCGAAGCTAAGAGGACAATAAATAAGGGCAACGATGAATCCAAAGAAACGCATATTGTACGAAAAGAAACGAATTATGAAAGCCAATAGATTTAAGGACGAAAATTCCGTTTTCAATAAAAATAAACAATTTGCCAAACCAGTACGTCTGACTCGACCAAATACTACATTCGATTTATTTGATGGCAGCGCATCAGAAATTCGTTTCTCTAAACAAACGAAAACAAACCGGAAATCAATGAAAGTAAGAGCACAGCAGTACCCTTGGGCCTTCCCTACCGGACTTCAGTTTGATTTTCCAGTAGCTCAACAAGCCGGTCAAATACTGATCCCCATCCATTGTAAAAACCCATCTTTTCCTGTTGTCGACAGTATTCCTCCGTGGAATGAACTACATTAAATGTGAAATGAGTCTGATTTCCATCTCCTTTGAAAAAAGCCTGGATTTCCACGCCGGTGGTCATAGGTCGAAAGTCAGCGGACGAAATTATTTTTTCATTTTTCACGATATCGGAATAGATTCCCTCGGTTACAAATTCCTTTCCATCTGGCATGGTCATGGAATACTTCCATTTTCCACCCACCTTAAACTCGTGTTCAATTATATCCAGTTTCATTCCAGGTGGGCCCCACCAGTTTGCGATATGTTCAGGTCGAGTCCAGGCCTCCCAGACCAGATCGATTGGAGCAGGTAAAATCCTTTCAATAGTCAATGTTCTTTTTTCCAGATCACTCATCCGTTTTTCTTTTTATTTGTAGTTCGATTAAATACTTTTCGAAGGAGTCTATTTTTTCTTCCCACAAGTCCTGGTACTGTTCCAGCCACAAAAAAGCTGGAATCAAACTTGCCGGTTCAATCTCGTACAAACGTTCTCTTCCCTGCTGCTCCACATTTACAATTCCACATTCTTCAAGAATCTTCAGATGTTTCGATATGGCCGGCCGGCTGATTTCAAATTTTTCCGCTACTGCGTTGACAGTCAGTGGTTCTGCGGATAAAAGCCGGATAATATCACGTCTTACCGGATCGGCAATCGCTTGAAAAACATCTCTCCTCATCTAAATAGGTATCCGTTCGGTTACGAATATATAAGAAACCGTTCGGTTACGCAAATTTTTTCGAAGGAAATGATCGTCCGCGCCGCGTTGGTGCATGATACACTTTCGTGACTGTTATATCAAGGAAGCAGGAATAATTCGCCACCACAAGCTACATTCCTATGTGCTCACGTGGTGAAATAGATGTACACAACTCGCCACCACATAGATACATTAGAACACATAGCATTCTTTTCAATCTCATTCACCCTGACTGGTATACTTTTAGGTGATAGGGTAGTATACTTTTCAATGGAAATCTACACTTCTTCAGTAACCTACCCTATGTGCCTATATGGTAAAATAGACGTACACAATTTAACACCACATAGATACATTAGAACACCTGGAACTTATTTCAATCTCCCCTCTCCCGGCTCTTTCAGCTACTTTCCTATGTGCCTATGTGGTAAAATAGATATACACAATTCGCCACCACATAGATACATAGAACACATAGTATTCTTTTCAATCTCATTCACCTGACTGGTATACTTTTCGGTAGGGTAGTA
>JAGQWZ010000091.1 GCA_020436835.1 Saprospiraceae bacterium
TACCAAAATCTCGATTCCATTATTTCTCATCTCACCCAGGTTTACCGTAGTACGGCCGAAACCGGAAGCACGCGAAATGGTAGCATCCAGAATATCTTCCGTTGTTTTCTGACGATAATAGGTAAGGTCCAGACCTAAACGATTGTTGAAAAAGCGAAGGTCAAATCCAAATTCGATCTCTGTAGATGTCAATGGCTTAATATCCGGATTCGGAATCAAACCATTCTGACCACCGGCGGAAGAGAACGAAGCCAGGGTGTAACCCAGGTGGGTTTGTTTTAGCGAATAAGTCAGGTTAGTCGAATAAGGACTGATCGTCACATTACCTACCTGAGCCCATGATGCCCGGAATTTTCCAAAGCTGAGGGCGGAAGAAGTAGGAATGTTCAAGGCATCGGTAAAGACAAAACTCAATCCTAAGGAAGGATAGAGGATATTGTTATTCTCCGGATTTAATACGGAAAACCAGTCTTTTCTTGCGGTAGCGGTCAGATACAGATAATTATTATATCCGATCTCTGCTGAGCCATAGATGGAGTTGATTCCACTTTCGCTAAACCCAAAACCAAAGCTCCGGGTCACCGTATTATTGATTGCCTGGAAGAAAGGCACATTGAACCCACTACCATTAGCAGAAATACGTTCGTTGAATCGACGCATCCGGTTTCCACCAAAGAAAGCATTTAGTGAAAAATTGCCAAAGTTCTTGTTGACACCCAACATATACTCCAGGTTGATCTCGCGAACCCGGTCTTCACCTTCGGTGAGACTACCACCCCGCTGATAACCTGTACCTTGTGGTACCAGGTCAGTTTCTCTCCGGGTATACCAGTCCATTCCTGCCCGGCCCTGAATGTATAACCAATCCGTGATATCATATCTTAATTGCCCGGAAGTGATCAACCGGTCACGGGTATCGTCGTTATCAAATTGGTAAGAAACCCACCATGGGTTTTGCGTCCAGTTTGCACCTGAACCGTTACCGATCGGATATTCCTCACCCACAGATTTACTGAAGGAGGTATACAAATCAGGTGAAAGTCCAGCGGGTACTGCACCTAATTTATCGGGGTCTCCCTTATACCAGTCTATGTTTCCATTGATGGGCAGATAGGCCATAGATAAAATACCATTTGCCGGTGAATCTGAAAGATATGGCCTGTTCAAAGCCTCTTCATGTGAGTACAAGACCTTTGCAGTCAGCGTTAGTCTCTCTCCAAATTTCGAATTTGTAGATAACGAAACATTGGTTCGATCAAATCCGGAATTTGGGATAATAGACTCATTTCTAAGGTCAGCTACGGCAAATCGGAAGTTCTGAGTGGCACTTCCACCCGTTAATGCCAAACTATTGGTCAATGTACTACCGGTACGATAATATCGGTCGTAGTTGTTACCAGCATCACTATATGGTTGAGTGGTACCATCAAAGGCCACAAAAGTATTTGCACTACTCAATTGTGGTCCCCAGGAATTAAGGTTCCAGTTAAATCCTTCAGATTGTGATCGTGGAGCTACTGGAATACGGGGAGCATCCGGATTCGTTGGATCAGTGGAAATAAAATCTCCCTGACCATACTCTGTCTGATACTCTCTTAAGTCATTGATTCGGTCAAAAGTATAATTGGAACGGAATTCAACTCCAATACCCTTCTTTTTTGAACCTTGTTTGGTAATAATGTTAATTACCCCGTTGGCTGCGCGAGAACCGTAAAGAGCCGCCGCACTGGCACCTTTCAATACAGTAATCGATTCAATATCATCAGGGTTGATACTGGACAAACCATCACCTTCATCACGACCACCCCAAATACCAGCCTGTCCAAAGCCGGAATTGTCCATCGGAATTCCATCCACCACATAAAGCGGTTGGTTGTTTCCCTGAAGTGAGGCATTACCTCGAATGATGATCCGGCTGGAACCAGCGGGTCCCGAAGCAACGTTGCTGACGTTCACACCGGCAATTCTTCCGGACAAGGCGTTTGCAATGTTTACTTCCCGCGCTTCCTGGAATTCATCTCCGGATACATCTGTCACTGAGTACTGCAACGCTTTGGTTGATCGCTCAATACCCAATGCAGTTACCGTCACTTCCTGCAATTGAACACCAGGACTGAGCAGAACGTTAATTTCTGTCTCGCCGCCTACGGTGATTTCTTGCGTACTAAAACCAGTGTAAGAAAACTCGAGTACAGCGCCAGGTTGGACGGTTAGGGAATAAGATCCATCAAAGTCGGAAACAGTACCGTTTGTGGTCCCTCTTTCCAGTACTGTCACCCCAATCATGGGTTCACCATCCTCTGCGTTGGTAACTATCCCCCTCACTGTCTGTTGAGCAATTGCCAAATTGCACAGCAGAAAGGCAAATAGTGCTAATACAAAATTTCGTTTCATATGGCAGTAGATTATGTAAATAAAATGTTTAATTGTGTTTCAACTCTTCAAGCATTAAGGAATCCCCAACAACCACAAAGCCGGGATCATTAAGGGAACTCCTTTATCAGGTAGTAAAAAATCTTCTCCTTATCAATAAATATCAGTGAGATCCCACAACAGGAACCCCAGAAAAACCACAGGATACTTGTGTATTCCGTACCGTAGAACCCCATCGATCGAAGGAAAATCAATCCATGAAGTATCAAATCTGCATCATATAAAAGAGGCCCTGTTTCAAAATCAAATTTCGTTAGCCTCTAGAATAAAATACACTACAATTTTGTGTGATGAAAAACTAAAAACTCGTCTCGGTAGTGCTTATAAAGCCACTCCTACACGGCTTATTGGTTTGAAGGTGGAAAAATACGAAAAAGACACCTTTTGAAACTCTTTTTTCCTTATATATTTTCACTCCTGCACTTTACTTTGGCAATAGGTTATCTTGCGAGTATATTCCACCATTCTGATGAACGCTGACCGAGCCCAAAACGCTACCTCAAGTTTGAATAAAATGTCGCAACTTGAATGCAAAGCGCGGCCGGGATCAGGGAAGACCTTTTTCTCAATTCAATCCCTGATTCAAAACAAAATTCATACTTTCAAGACATGAAAGATACGGTTGAGACCATTCTCATTTTTGATATTGGCAAGACCAACAAGAAATACTATCTCTTTGACCAAAATCTCGATATCCTTGCTCAAGATCAGATCATCATTCGAGAGGTAGAGGATGATGATGGTGATCCGGCTGATAATATTGAAGAAATTGAAGAATGGATCAAGGAGGTCATCATGAGGACGTTAGCCAGGCCAGACTATAGAGTGCTGGGGATCAACTTCTCAACGTATGGAGCCAGTTTTGTACATCTGAATGAGGCAGGACAACGGACTGGGCACCTCTATAATTATACAAAGCATTTCCCGTACAACTTATTTGAATCCTTCTCCGATAAATACGATCAAGATGGAACCCGTGTCATTACTTCAGGATCTCCGGGCGTGGGTATGATTAATTCGGGATTTCAACTTTACTGGCTGAAATATCACCGCCCTGAATTCTATCGACACATCCATTATTCTTTACATTTTCCTCAGTATCTCAGTTACCTCCTAACCGGCATTCCAGTTAGTGACTATACAAGCCTGGGTTGCCATACTGCGCTCTGGAACTACCATCAGCATGATTATGAGCCCTGGGTGCGGGCTGAAAAAATCGACAAAAAACTCGCTTCGATCACGTCCACCTCACATTCGATCAACTGCAACCTGCATGGCGTTCCGGTAAAGGTCGGTGTGGGTATCCATGATAGTTCGGCTGCCCTCTTACCCTATTTATCCGGACTGCATGATCCTTTTATTTTAATTTCCACCGGCACCTGGAGCGTTAGTTTAAATCCATTCAGCGAAGAAAATCTCAACACACACGATATTGCCAATGGGTGCCTCTACTATATGCAAACGGATGGAAAACCTGTCATTGCGCAGAGATTATTTCTTGGTTATGAATATGAAAAACAGGTAGAAAACCTTGCGGAAAAATATCACAAGAAAATCAGTAAAATAAAAAGAATTAAATACAGCCCGAAAAAGGATAAAAAAATAAAGAAATCCAAAACGAGATACTTCAGGTTTAAACATCTGGGTGAAGATGAGTCAATACTACCAAATGACGAATTTCAGTGGGGTTTGAAAAAAACCTACCATCAAATGATGGCAGAGTTAGTGGATATTCAGGTAAGAGCATTGGAAAGCATTATTAAAAATACCCGGGTAAAGCAGATTATTGTTGATGGGGGGTTTGTAAAAAATGATGTGTTTCTGAAAATGCTGGTTTCAAGACTCCCGGGATTACCTGTTTATGCCAGTAAGGCACCGGCAGGCTCGGCCCTTGGTGCAGCAATAGCTCTGATGCCCGCCTGGTGGTCTCAGAAATCACTCAAGAAAAATTATAAACTAAAGAGAATCTACTGCTAAATAACGGGTTAATAATTATTGGGAAAATACTGCCGGGAGACAAATAATTTATAAGACGAATAATATTCGATAAACGCGACTAAAACAAATAGGGGCACATGCATAAATGAATTATTGTATGACCCATTTTCATCAAAAGCATTGGCACTTCCGGCATAAATATTATTTAGATCAAAAACCGGAAAAATCTACTACTGCAATTTTTTAAAGAATGAAATCAGAACACGAAAACCAACCTACTCATACAGAAGAGTATGAACGTCAACCAGTGCCGGCGAGTGCTTTAAAAAACTGGAAAAGCTTTCTGGGCATGTATGCCGGTGAACATGCGGCCGGAACCGAATTTGTCATTGGCCCCCTATTTCTTACCGCTGGAGTAAGTGCCTTTGACCTTTTGGTAGGTCTGCTCCTGGGAAATTTCATGGCAGTGCTCTCTTGGCGATTTATCACTGCCGAGGTTGCGGTTAAACACCGTCTCACTCTTTATTATCAACTGGAAAAAATCTGTGGGAAGCAACTGGTTGTTTTCTACAATTTGGCTAACGGGATCCTTTTCTGCTTCCTCGCAGGAGCCATGATCACCGTATCTGCCACCGCTGTAGGCGTCCCATTTAATATGGACATGCCCAAGTTGACGGATACCATGCCCAATGGGATTTTATGGATTGTGATTGTGATCATTATTGGTATCGTAATCACCCTGGTTGCTGCAAAGGGATATGAATCGGTATCCCGGGCCGCCAATTTGATGTCACCATGGATTGTTCTCGCCTTCCTAGCCTGTGGGTTTGTGGCTTTAAATCAACTGGGAGTCCGGTCTTTCAGTGATTTCTGGTCAATATGGGGAGAAGGTACGGAGCCTTTTCCCGGACAGATAAAGTACACTTTCTGGCATGTCTTCTTCTGGTCCTGGTTCTGTAATGCGGCCATGCACATCGGAATGTCTGATCTCACGGTCTTCCGTTATGCCCGAAAGCCCTCGTCAGCCTGGTCTACGGCGGCCGGTATGTATATCGGTCACTATGTAGCCTGGATTGCCGCCTGTCTGCTCTATGCAGTCTATTTAAAGACACCGGAAGCAATGGCCTACCTGGCGAGTGATGAAGCTCCACCTGTAGCCCCTGGTCCGCTGGCCTACAATGCAATCGGCTATTTTGGAATCATCGCGGTAATCCTGGCAGGATGGACTACGGCCAACCCAACCATCTACAGGGCGGGACTTGCTTTTCAGGCCATTTTACCCCGGCTTTCCACCTTTTGGGTCACGGTAATCGCCGGTATGCTGGCCACTGTGGCCGGTATTTTTCCGGCGTTTGCCATGAAATTACTGGGCTTTGTTGCGCTATACGGCTTTATTCTGGCACCAGTGGGAGCAATCATTGTTTTTGAACACTTCTGGGCTGACAAATTTGGAATCAGAAAGAACTATGCAGAGTGGGCAGGAATTAAATTCAATCATGCAGTTTTCCTGGCATGGGGTATTAGTTTTGCCCTGTATTATCTTATATCGACCAGTATGGGTATTTTTCTCTCATTCCTTACCTTGCCCGCCTGGATTACTTGTGGCCTGTTATTTATGCTGATCAGTAAGAATTCACAGAGATCGTTAAAACTAAGATGAAAACCGGATTATTCATACCATGTTACATAGATCAATTCTACCCACAGGTAGGTATAGCAACTTTAAAACTATTACAGGATTTAGGATGTGAAGTTGAGTATCCTCTCGAGCAAACCTGTTGTGGCCAACCAATGGCTAACACCGGAATGGAAAAAGATGCCATACCGGTCTACGAACATTTTGTCGATATTTTTCATGAATTTGATTACACGGTGGCACCTTCGGGTAGCTGTGTTTACCATGTAAAACATCACTATGATATTCTTGATCAGGATGAAGCGGTAAAAAAGACCCGGAAGAACATTATTGATATCGGGACGTTCTTACTGGATATTTTGAAAATAACTGAATTAAAGAGCAGCTTTCCTCATAAAGTGGGAATTCATCAAAGCTGTCATGGATTACGTGGTCTTAAAATGGCTCGTGCATCCGAACTTATGATTCCGGCTTATTCTCAATGGCGCACTTTATTAAACATGGTGCAGGGGATTGAAATCGTGGATCTGGACCGACCGGATGAGTGTTGTGGTTTTGGTGGAACCTTTTCGATAAACGAAGAAGCGGTTTCCGTTAAAATGGGTGAAGACCGGATAAATGATCATTTAAAAAATAAAGCCGAATATATTGTGGCCGGTGACATGAGTTGCCTTATGCATATGGAAGGAATTATCCGGAAAAGAAAGATGGATATCGGGGTGAAACATATTGTGGAGATTTTGGCTGGAACAGGAAAATAATTATGAGTAGTGGAGATAAAATAAATCATGCACAATTAGCGGAGAAATTCATTGCCGACCGGGAACGTACCGACTGGCACAACGAAGCAGTTGCATTTCTGCGTACTAAGAGAGATATGGGAGCTGCTACCGTTTCTGAATGGGAAAATCTTCGCCAACTGGCTTCAGAAATTAAGGAAAATGTCCTGGGAAATCTCGCCGAATATCTGGTGCAATTTGAAAATGCGGCAAAGAAGAACGGCGTCATGGTGCATTGGGCAAAAAATGCTGAAGAACACAATGAAATAATAACCAACATTCTCCAAAAAAACAAGGTGAAGACCTTGGTAAAAAGTAAATCCATGCTCACCGAGGAATGCCATCTTAACGAAACTTTAGAAGCCTTAAACATCGAAGTGGTGGACACCGATCTGGGTGAACGAATCATCCAAATGCGCGATGAGGGCCCCAGTCATATTGTCGCCCCGGCCATTCACATTCGGAAAGAAGAAGTGGGAGAATTATTCCATGAAAAACTGCAAACAAAAGCGGGAATTTCCGATCCCAAATATCTGACCGAAGCAGCAAGACTACATCTGCGGGATAAATTCCTAAAGGCAGATGCGGCACTTACCGGAGTTAATTTTGCCGTTGCAGAAACCGGAGGAATCGTTGTCTGCACCAATGAAGGCAATGCGGACATGGGGGTGCACATGGTACCATTACAAATTCATTGTATGGGAATTGAGAAAATCATTCCCAGGGCAGAACATTTGGGGGTTTTCACACGACTCTTAGCCCGTAGTGCAACAGGCCAGCCCATCACCATTTATACTTCACATTATCACCGGGCTAAACGAGGCGGTGAGATGCATATCGTCATTGTTGATAATGGGCGTAGTAAGCATCTGGGCAGGAAAGATTTCAAAAATGCACTTAAATGTATCCGGTGTGGAGCTTGCATGAACTCTTGCCCCGTGTATCGCCGTAGTGGTGGCTATAGTTATGGTCACACGGTTCCCGGACCAATCGGCTCGATTCTAACGCCTGGTTTTGATCTTAAAAAATATAAAGACCTTCCCTTCGCATCCTCCCTTTGCGGAGCCTGTTCGGATGTATGTCCGGTAAAAATTGACATCCACGAGCAACTCTACAAATGGAGACAAATTGTTTCTGAGGAAAACCTCCTTGACCGAAAGAAAAAATGGGGACTTAAAATTGGGACAAAAATCCTGGCTAACGCCACACTTTATAATTGGGCAAGCAAAGCCTTCCGGTTTTCTGCAAAAGTATTTCCGTTTCTGGTAAATGATCGCCACCTTAATCCATGGGCAAAAAACCGGAAAATGCCCAAACTGCCAGACCAGTCATTTAAAGAATGGTTTCAAAAAAATAAGCATTAATCACTACAGACTAATAAAGCATGTCTAGTCGAGATAGCATCCTGGAAAATATCAGAAAAAATAAACCGGACCCGGTCACGTTGCCGGATGTACCATCATTTACAACACCTGGCCTTAATCTACTCAACAGGTTCGTCGAGACTGCTCAAAAAAACGGTTCGACCATAATTACGAACAAAAAAGATCTGGATCAGTGGATTAAGTTGCAGCATCCCGGTACCCGTCGTATTCTTAGTCTGGTACAAGGTTATGAGGGAAATATCTATCCGGATCCTGATCTCAAACCAAAGGATTTGAAGCACATTGACCTGGCAATTGTCAATTCTCCGCTGGGCGTCGCTGAAAATGGGGCCATATGGCTCTCAGAAACAGATTGTCAATGGAGGATCCTGCCTTTTATTGCCGAACATCTACTGGTATTTCTGGATCGGAATAACCTGGTAAGCAATATGCACGATGCCTATGCTAAAATCCGGATTGACCAGGAAGGGTTTGGAGTTTTTGTGGGAGGCCCCAGTAAAACAGCAGACATAGAGCAAGCCCTGGTAATTGGTGCTCAGGGAAGCAGAAGTCACACCATATTCCTTTGGTGAGGAATTAATGTCCGATGCCGGGTAGAGTATTCAGTGATCAGGATTCAGTTTTCAGGCTCTCCACGTAGAACGGATTCTGAAGTATCTTTTGAATTACAGATGATAAAATGGATATATCGGGTGCCGGATGCCGGTTGCAGAATGCTGACCCGGTTAACCTCAGCCTTCTCCTTTTCCTTCTCCTCAGCCTCAGCCTTCTCCTCAGCCTTCTTCCCGATTCTCCGATTCAACAGCCCAACCCTCTGCGAACTCTGCGTACTCTGTGAGAGGTGAAAAATGCCCGGTGTCGGGTGCCGGATGCCGGTTGCAGAATGCTGACCCGGTTAACCTCAGCCTTCTCCTTCTCCTCAGCCTCAGCCTTCTCCTCAGCCTTCTTCCCGATTCAACCGCCCAACCCTCTGCGAACTCTGCGTACTCTGCGAGAGGTGAAAAATGCCCGTAGCTCCTTTAGAATGATTTATTAATTCTGAAAATTCTGAATCCTGACTACGATTGTAGCATACTTTGCATGGGCTAGAAAAGAGAAACGAGTCGTACCTGAGTGAAAAGCACGACTCGTCCAACAAATTATAATCCCATGAACATATCCAAAAACAATATCTTTTGAAGATCTTAAGATCTGTCTCTATTCTCGTTCGATATCGTAAAGATGAGACCATTTTCAAGTTCAGAAAAGTACAAATTTTGAACTTTGTTACATATTATTTATTATAATATGTTTAATCGATGGACATAAATGACTGTTTATAAGTATTTTATGATGATACTATTTAGAGTTATTGTGAAAGATCGTTCTCAAAGAATTGTGAAAGATGCTGCAAGTCCTGCCAATATCTTTTGACTAATGGTTTCTTGGTCATCCGCTGTAATATCTATTTCAGCAAACCATTGGGAATAGTCGATAGCAATGGGAATCGTGATATTATCGCCAGGATCTTTCGACACATCGATCGGCAAGCTAACCGGTATTGACGTATCCGCCGGCAACCTCAGATGAGTCACGTCTCCAGTTAATGTATCCGGTATCCAGCTAACATCATAGATAAGCCACTGGTTATTTATGGTATCTCTGAGATCATCCTGGGCGAAAGGATGCTCAGAATCAAACTGATCCCTGTCCGCAGATCGTTCCGGTTCTGTAAGTCCGACCGTAAATTCCAACCGGGTATAAGTGCCCGGCCGGCTGAAGGTGCCCAGTCGGATCGAAAAGAGATTGGAGCCTACCAGGGTAATGTCATCGGGTTCAAATGAAGACTTTCCATCCTTTGCCAATACCAAGAGCGAATCATCGACAGTATAGGTATTCATTCCATCTGTCAGTCGCACATCCGAGATGAAAAAATTAATCTTTTCAAGCTGAAAAGGCTGATCGTGATTGGTTAGATATGTCTGTGTCGTCGACAAATTGCCTGTGCCATATTGTTGTTTTAGACTGAGGGTAAGGACTGGATATTCACAACAACAATCATTTTCATTTTCACAGCAATTAATGTCTGCTTCCAGATCAAAATTACTGGCCAGCACTTCCAGACACCCCTCCTTTTTCTCATAACAGCTGCCAAAAAAGAGGATGAGACCAAGTAGGTAAAAAACCCTTCTACTGACCGGCATCGATCGTATTATAAATCTTTTTCACAATTGCTTTGACCTGCACCGAGAATTCCTTTTTGATAATCCAGTGGTAGTAGTCCTGGTCCGATTTGAATACCTCCGTCACTGATCTTCCCAAATAGCGTCCAAAATTAAATACCACTTCTCCACTGTCGTTGTATTTGAGTCGCTGTGTCACATCCAACATCCTTGGATCATTGGTGAAATCATGCAGTGCATCCATGTCATTCCGGACCGGGGCTTCCAAAAATTCTTCATCATCCTCCAGGTCAACATCCTTGTACTTTGATAGTTGTCCCTTCAAGACTGCGACCGTCGCTTCCACATCATCTAGTGCATCATGACTGTTGCCCATGTCCTCATTGCAATAAAATCGATGCGCCGCCCGCAGAGATCGCGGTTCCATTCGGTAAAAAATTCGTTGAACATCAATCGACCTTCGACCTTCCATTGAAAACTCAAAGCCAGACCGGGCCAATTCCTCCATCAGAATGGGAATATCAAAACGGTTGCTGTTATATCCTGCCAGATCAGCATCTCCGATGAAGTAATAAATGTCTTTTGCCACCTGTTGAAAAGTGGGCTTATTTCGTAAAATGTCCGGCGTGATCCCGGTCAATTCCATCGCTTCCTTGCTGATTGGAATCCCTGGATTAATAAGTTGCACATAGGTTTCCGGAGGCCTTTGATCGACAAAAAATTTCTTTATTGCAATCTGGATTATTCGATCCCTGATCACATGTAAGCCGGTGGCTTCTACATCAAAAAAGCACAAATTCCTCTTTAAATTAAATTCCATCTTGTTCAATTACTCGGTGTTACAAATGCACGGATATGAGGAGAAATGTAATGTTTTATCTGATTATCCCTGTCGATATAGATAAAAATGGCCCCTAGTTTTTCATTTTTTTCCACCATATTCTTCGCCAGCTCAAATCCCATGGCCATACAGGCAGTAGCATATCCATCCGCATACCCACAATCATCGGTCAGGATACTTGCACTTAATAGATCATTCCTCTCAAAAAAGCCCGTCTTGGGATTCATGGTATGACTTATTTTCTGACCATTATTTTCGTAAAAATTTCGATAGTTTCCTGATGTAGCAATCGATTTATCTTTTAATTCAACGATAAATTTATAGGAACTGAAGGGGCTGTTCTCTACCGGTTCACTAATACCTATACGCCAAATTTTACCCTCACTATTCACTCCTTTGGCTCGGGATTCACCTCCGATATCCACCAGGTAATTGAAAATGGAAAAACTGTCCTCCAACATTTGACTCACTACATCTATCGCATATCCCTTAGCTACTGCACTAAAGTCCAGTTCTATCCGGTGATCCGGTTTTATGACTTCCGGATCTGGATTTGCACCAATATTCAATTTATTTAGACCGACGAATTGAGATAAAGAATCCACGAGATGCGTGTCGATCTGCGTTAATTTTTGGCTGTGATCATACCCAAAGCCCCAATAGTTTACCAATGGCATCACAGTGGGATCAAAAAATCCATCCGATTCCGCATATATTTCATTAGATATACGGACATTTTCAAAAAAGTATTTTGACAGAAGGGAATCATCCAAATCCGATGCCTTAATTCCATCTTCTGATCGATTAAACCTGGAAATAACCGAATTGTCTACATAAGTTGATAAAGAATTATTAAGCTCCAGTAACCATGTGTCAATAACTCCTTTATCCGGATAATTTTCCGATGCACCGTAGATGATTCGATAATAAGTACCCATCGTCTCTCCACTTATTTCCACATATTTTTCAACCCTCCCGGTTTGTGTACAGGAAAATGGTATCAGCGTGAGAGAAATTAAAAGCAATAAATTATTCATGATTCTAAAACCCCTTCTTTGACTGCTTCTTCTTTTATACCATGGAGCTGAATAGGCACTTGTTTTTTCCGCAGACGAATATTTAGAAACTCTACAAAAAGAGAGAATGCTATGGCAAAGTACAAATACCCTTTTGGTACAGAACCAATCTCCGTATCTGCAATGGTCAGATGTGCCAGGTGTGCCCCTTCTGCGATCAACATAAATCCGATCAAAATTAAAAAAGAAAGTCCCAACATCTGAATTGTGGGATGGCGATTTACAAATCGACCCACTGGTACCGCAAAAACCATCATGATTACCACACTAGCCACAACTGCGATAATCATGATAAGGAGGGCTCCCTGCAATCCATTAGTCATACCGACTGCGGTGAGTATACTATCAAATGAAAAGACAATATTGATTAACGTTATCTGTATGATCACCTGGGTCAGATTGGAAGAACTTTGCTTTTTTGCCCCAGTCATGTCTTCACCTTCAAGCTTATGATGGATCTCTGTCGTGCTTTTGTAAAGAAGAAATATTCCACCGGCAAAAAGAATCAGGCTTTGACCGCTAAATGCCCCATGCATCCAGTCCCATCCCAGGGTAAACCAGGCTTCCTCCATGGCGATAAGCCAGGTGATGCCGAATAATAGAGCAATCCGGATGAGCATGGCAAGTAATAGGCCCACGTTGGTTGCCGTCTTCTGTTCTTCGTCTTCCAATTTGCCGGCACTGATGGAGATAAAAATGATATTGTCAATACCAAGTACGATCTCCAGGAAAGTCAGGGTCAACAGACTCATCCAGATCTCGGCAGAAGCAAAATCAGGCCAAATCAATAAAGATATCATGATCCAGGTGATTATTTTTGCCGCAAAATAACAACATTTCAAGGTGACATCACCTATTACACCGAAATATCGAATGCTGACTCAATCCGAACTGAAGTCTCTGGAGAAGGACTTTATCTATTATCTGGCTTCCCACGGCATCTCTGCCGACCGGTGGCAGGAAATCCAAGAGGGGCATCCTGATCAGGAAAGAAGAAAACTGATTGAATTTAGTGACTTGGTTTTACAACGGGCCTATTCAAAATGCCGGTTGGTGGAAGAAGTGTCAACGAATGGATGGCTTTTCTACTTTTTCGATGACGACAAGGGGCAAATTGATTTGATAGGTTTTGTGGCCAGTGAAGAAAGTAACCTGGATTTCCGGAACGTATCCAAAAATGAAATTCTGAATTACATTCAAAATGAAAATGATGCTGTCATTAGTATCATCCGTGCCTCGAAGCCCCAGCAACCGGATAAGGCAAATGAGATTCATCTCATGCTGGAACGAGGTGCCTTCATATCCCGCGATCTGGAAATGTTTGACAAAATAAAAAAGCTGACCGGAGATGTCTGAGCATCGACAATTGAGCTGGAGAAAACTCGCATTCAGTTTATTGCGACTCCCCGGATGAAACAAATCTCGTAATATTGCAGTTCTATAGACTAAATTGAAAAAGAGAAAAAATGAGAAAAATATACCTTATATCTCTGCTCCTTCTACCTTTTCTGGTTCAGGCCCAGTATGCGAAATATGAGTTGGTGGAATGGTTTACCAATACGTACTGTCCGATTTGTTCCAGCCGGAATCCGGCACTACGGGTAGTCTATAATGAAAACTCCGCCAACAAGCTACACCGGATCACGATTCATCCTTCCGTGCCGTACCCACAATGCCCTTTGTACAATTTTAACAAAGAGGACAACGGTGCCCGTCAATCATTTTATGGTGTTGGTTCCACTCCAACCCTTTACATCAATGGAGTAAGAACCTCCAATGCCGCAACTGTTTTTGAAGATGATATCAAGGCCCAGCAAGGACAACAATCACCGGTAGCATTAGTAGTGACAGAGGAGATAGCAACCAGCCGATATGCGAATGTCACCATCAAGGTAGCAGGTGAGGTACCGGATGGTGAATATAAGCTGTTCGTAGCCGTAGTGGAGCAAAGTGTGGATTTATTAGCTGAAAACGGAGAGACCGACCATTTAGATGTATTAAGAACATTCATTTCTTCTAATGCAGGAGACGATTTCGACATGCCAGGGGTTGGAGAGGAAACGACGGTAAATTACCAGTATGACTTACCCAACGGTGTACGGTCCGACCAGGCCTATGTAGTTGCCTTTATTCAGGATCTGAATTCTAAAATCATTCTAAACTCAGGAACACGATTTGACGACGTGGCAACCAGTTTGTCGGACGTAGCGCTGGAAGCAGATTTGAAAGCTTTTCCAAATCCGGTAGGTGACCGGTTGAATGTTTCGGTAGGAAGTAAATATCAGATCCACAAAATGGAGATCTATAATCATATCGGACAAAGAGTTCGTTTGGTGCCTCTCTCCACTCCCGAGAGTGAAATCTCAATTCCGGTTAACGATCTGTCCGCCGGGACCTATATGTTGGTAGCTGATCTGGGAGATAGAAAGGGGGTGATCCAACTCATTAAGGACTAAAACCGGTTTTGGGATTCTTACTTTTACCCGGGTATTATTAAATCCGAGTGGTATCCATAAACCTTAAAATAAACGCTATGAAGATTAGATATCTGTTGATTTTCGCCATTCTTCCATACCTTACCCAGGCTCAATACGACAAGTATGTTTTGATTGAATGGTTTACCAATACCTATTGTGGAATTTGTTCCAGCAAAAATCCGGGATTACAGGAAATCTATGATGCCTACACGACTGGGTTGCATCGATTGACGATTCATCCCGATGTACCCTATCCTCAATGTTCACTGCATAATTTCAATCCTGATGACAACTCCGCCCGCCAGTCTTACTACAATGTGGGTGCCACACCTTCTGTATTTATGAATGGTAATGGAGTGAGTACCAGTACACCACTTTCGTTTGCCGACGCCATCAATGCAAGAATTGAAGAAACGTCACCTATTTCGGTACTGGTGGATGAATCAGGCGCAAACCAGGCAAAAGTGACCATTCATTCGGCTTCCAACCTCTCTGGAGATTACCGTCTTTTTGTTGCAGTGGTGGAAAAGCATCTGGATTTTGAAGCTCCTAACGGAGAAGATGAGCACTTTGATATACTGAGAGATTTTGTATCCTCAACCGAAGGAGATCCAATCACCCTGCCGCAGGCCGGAGAAATGAAGGTATTCGACTATTCTTTTACCATCCCCAATGGAGTTGCGGCCGAGGAAGCATATATCCTGGCTTTCGTGCAAAATTACGACAGCAAAGAAATTCTCAATTCAGGAACCCGGTTTGATGAAGTTACCACGGGATTACAGGACATTGTCACCAAATCCGGCTTGGAAGCTTTTCCGAATCCGGTAGATGATCAGTTTAATGTCCGGGTGGGAAATGGATATCGGATCCAACAAATCGACCTCTTTAGTCAAACCGGTCAAAAATTAAAATCCATGACCCTGGAGACCCCTGAAGAATCAACGACGCTGTTTACTTCCGACCTTCCCTCTGGCACCTATTTACTCAAAGTCGATTTAGGAGCTGAAACCGGTAGTATCAAGATTGTTAAGAAATAATCTGGAACAATTCTAAATTTTAACAAATTGATTTTTTATTCATAAAAAATTGTATGTGAATCATTTACACATATCAATTATTATATTATTGAAGGAATCATATGAGAGACGGTAAGATTGGTAAAATTATTGCTATTTCATATTTGTAATGAATCCCCGTCTTTCCATTTGGGATTACTATTTTGAGGAAGGGTTAAATCTGGGGAGATTTAACCCTTTTTATTTCTCCTGACCTATTTTTCCTGCAACATCACAGATCCACCTTCACCGGCAAGACGATGGAAGGATGTGCATTAGTCTTTACAACGGCATTAAGTACTTCCATCTCCAGCTCAAATTCCGTCATTTGTTGTAATGTCTTCACTTCCACTACCGTGGTTTGATGGGGTTTGATAATGATGATATCTCCATCACTATGAAAAGTGTAAGGTGAGTGATTCTTAAGGAGGAATGAAGCATCAGAAATATTCTCAATTTCTACCGTCGCCACTGCTGAAGGACCTTGATAGGTGGCCTCTTTTACCTTGAGACACGATTCTACGAGTGGTTTTACCACATTTTCACGACCTACCAGCAGGTTATCAAACCAGGCTACCGTCCGGTGTGCAAACATAGCTTCCTTGATCGCTTCCTCTGTTTTGTCCTTTGCAAAGACGAGATTAATGGGCCGGTGCCCTCCCATGTCAAGTCGAAACTGCCAATCCACCAAACCATGGATATCTGACGTTCCCATGATCGTTAGATCTTTTTCCAGGGCGATCTCCAGTGCTTCATCGGAATAGGTGAGATCATTAACGACCTCGATTCCATGAAGCAGATCTTCCCTGATCAGCATCTGATGCAGATCCGTGAGCGTGGCAACACCACTGTGCTGTTGTGCTATCCAGTTCGGATGATTCCAAAATACAAATGCACCCTGACGATGCGCCTCACGATATGCCTCGACACTATCCCTGATATTGAGCTTATTGGCATCCGAGATAAAAATAGCATTGGCATGTCCAGGCGGTAAACTGCGTGTAATTTCCGCCCCATGGATGACCAGTAGATCATAAGGCTTGGCTAATTCCTTGGCAATCTGATAAGAACGGTTTCGATCCGGATGAGGTAAATCGGAGCCATGAGGCTGGTATTCCAGATGTTCAGTCAATGAGATGGCATCAAGCCCATCTTTTACCGCTTCCTGAACCCGTATATCCGGCCATACCGACCCATCCGAGAAGACGGTGTGGATATGAAAGTCACACTTTAAGGTTCGAAACCCGGGTACATCAGGAAATTCAATCGCGCGCGTCTGCGCCGATAAATATGGGATGTTAATCAGAGAAAGCAGAAACGCATAGATTAATCTTGGCATAAATACGGTTTTGAAAATCTGAAAATAATGGATCAAAAATAGAAATTGATGCGTTTAATCAATTTTAAAAACCCAATAAATCTCCGTAAACAAATTTACGCTTCCGGGACGCATCATTTCTTTCGTTTCATCTCCACACTCACGATCGTCACTCCCGCCACGACCAGAATTCCACCGATGAGCTGAGCTGGTAAAAGTCTTTCACCAAGCAACAAATAGGCCAGCGAAACCGTAGAAATTGGTCCTACACTGGCCAAAATGGCCGAGCGGGTAGCTCCGATACGTTGAATTGCATAATTGACAATGTAGGACGGTATCACCGTCGCTACCGTAGCCATCGCCAATGCATAGATATATACAATAGGTGGATAATTAAACAGGCCGGAGATCCTTTGAGAAATCAGGAAATGAATAATAACGATCAGACAAGCCACTGCCATTGAAATACTGGTAAAGGAGGTAGCACCAAATTTTGGTATTAGCCACTGATTCATGACCAGAAAAACGGCAAAGGTCAGCGCACAACCAAGGATCAGAAAAGAGCCTCTCCAAAAATGCGAATCAAATGAGATTGACTCCAGATTATTCCCAAAAACAAAAAGAAGACCAACATAGGACAGGGCCAATGCACCGGCTTGTAACCAAGTGACTTTTTCTCTGAACACAAAAAAACTGATCATCGCGATAAAGGTGGGGTAAATAAAAAGGATCAGTCTTTCTACACTGGCACCAATATATTGCAAACCCAAAAAATCGAGCAAACTGGAAAGATAATACCCCATCGCAGCCGCAACCAATAAGGCCAGCCAATATTTCCGCTTTACCGATATCCAGGATTGCCACTTTTGACCCACCACACGAAAAATCATGAAAAGATAAAAGGGTAGAGCGAAGATCATCCGGAGTAACAGTAGAGAAATTGAGTCTATCTGATGTTGATAGGAAAGTTTCACAAAGATGGCTTTGGTAGAAAACAAAAGAGACCCTACCAAGGCAAAGACAATCCCCAGACTTTGTTGCTTATTCTCGATCACCGGCGAAAAATATAATTATCCCACCGGCAATGCATGGAATCATCTTTGTTTGTAACAACAATGAATTTCTTAATTACAATTTCCAAAACCATGCATCGTTATTTATTTGACGGCACACCTTTCACCTCACAAGATTTGAATTTGAAACGAATTCTTTACTGCCTCATTGGACTTTGTGCCCCCCTGATCATCTCTTCCCAACCTAGTGATTTTATCATGGTTGACCAATTCGGTTACCTTGCTGAAGCAGACAAGATTGCGGTCATTGCCGATCCACAATCCGGGTTTAATGGAGCGGCCTCCTATAGTCCTGGAAGTACGATCGAGGTCAGGAATGCTCAAAATGACCAGCCGGTATTTTCAGGAAGTCCCGCCATTTGGAATTCAGGGAATACCCACAATTTGTCTGGCGACCGGGGATGGTGGTTTGATTTTTCCCCGGTGACGGTTGAAGGTAGCTACTATCTCTATGATACCGGTACCGGACATCAATCCTCTGTTTTTGTCATCGGATCAAATCCCTTCAAAAACGTTCTCATTGCAGCCCTAAGAGCCTTTTATTATAATCGATGCAATGCTGCGAAAGTTAGTCCGTATGCGGGAATGGATTGGACGGACGACTCCAACTTTGATCACGCGCAGCAGGATTATGATTGCCGTTATATTTATGAACCAAATAACGTAACCACCGCAAAAGACCTGCATGGGGGATGGTTTGATGCCGGTGATTACAATAAATATGTAACCTTCGCACACAATCCGGTACATGACCTGCTATGGGCCTATCAGGAAAATCCAGCTCTGTTTGGCGATGACTGGAACTGGCCCGAAAGTGGAAATAATATTCCGGATATCCTTGATGAGGTACAGTGGGAGCTCGATTGGCTCATGCGCATGACCAACCCGGACGGAACAGCGCACATTAAGATGGGCAGTAATTCCTATTCAGTAAATATTTCCGCACCACCAAGTCTCAACACCGATCCCCGATATTATGGCCCCACTTGTACCGCGGCCTCCATTGCAGTGGCGAGCATGTTTGCCCATGCCAGCCTGGTCTATGAATCCATAGCCGGGAAATCTTCCTACGCCGATAGCTTGAAAAGCCAGGCTATCCAATGTTGGAGTCATTTCCTCATCCGGTTTAATGCTGGAATGCTGGAAACTGCCTGTGATGATGGTTCCATTATTGCCGGAGATGCTGACTGGAATCTTGACGACCAAAAAAGTACCGGAATTATTGCCGCCGTTTACCTCTTTAAATTAACCGGGGAAAGTCAGTATCACAATTTTGTCATCGATCATTATGCTGAAGTGGAACCGGTCTCCAACAACTTTTGGGGTCCTTATCGCAATCAGATTAGTGAGGCGCTCCTATTCTACTGTACACTTCCACAGGCAAATAGTACGGTAAAGACCGCCATTCTCAATTCCGCCAGTACGGATATCTCAAACAATTACAATGGAATCTTTAACCTTGGGAGTGAGGATCTGTACCGGGTAAATGCCCCTGAGTGGATGTACCACTGGGGCTCCAACCAACCCATTGCCAACATGGGTAATTTATGTAATATGATGATTAAGTATGATGTGCTACCGACTTCCAATGACATGCTTAAAGAAAAGTCGACGGAGCTGGTACATTATTTTCATGGAATCAATCCCATGGGACTGGTCTATCTGTCTAACATGTATTCTTTGGGTGGAGACCGTTGTGCGAATGAAATCTACCATACCTGGTTTAATGACGGTACCGATTGGGATCATGCGCTGAACTCTCCATATGGTCCTGCTCCCGGTTTTGTGGTAGGCGGACCCAACAAGGATTTCTCGCTCTCCAGTCCAAGTCCACCGGCAAATCAACCTCCGCAAAAGTCATATCTGGACTTTAATACCGGTTGGCCTGACAATTCCTGGGAGATCACCGAACCGGCTATTTATTATCAGGCGGCATATATCCGATTGCTTGCTCACCAGGTGACTGCCGATGGATCAACCACACCGGTTACCAATTTGCAGCTCAGCAACGATTGCATCGAGATCTATCCCAATCCTACTAATAATTTCTTTCATCTGCGGGGTGTGCTGGATCAATACAATATAGCCATCTACTCCAGTAATGGCTCTTTATACCAGACGATCGACAATCAAGGTGCCGAGGCAATCATTGACATGTCAGGACTGCCTTCCGGCACTTTTCTGATCCGGGTCGAAAATGCCCAGAACAATACGTTGTGTGTGCAGAAGATCCTGAAACAAGATTGAATAAAGGCTGTGTTGATGATCCTGGGATTTTCACCTTAGCATTCTAAGAAAGACCCCAGGCATTAACGTCATTTAGATCCAGTGAAGAGATAAAAATTAAGAAAATAAATACTTACGGACCAGGCAGTCTGTTTTTATTTACCTGAAATAATTATGTTAGATTATTCCCGACTGATAAA
>JAGQWZ010000092.1 GCA_020436835.1 Saprospiraceae bacterium
GAAGCAAGATCGTCCGGATGTGGGTGATCAGCCTGCCAAGCGACACGCGGGATTACTGCGATGCAGTGTTGGTAGTTCAATCGGATGGAAGCGGCTGTCCGGGAACGCAGGGCAGTGGCGGAGATGTAATGACCTATGAAGGCGATATGGCGCATACGACACCGGACCGGGGCGTGAAATCAGGCGATCAAAATGGCGAGTTGGATGTAAATGGTGATCAAGGGGCAAACCTCAGGGAATCAGTCCATTCCTCACTACCAGAGGATCGACTGGAATCTTTTGAATTGTTTCAAAACCGTCCTAACCCATTTATAAACAATACAGTTATAGGATTTAACTTACCAAAAGATTCAAGAGTGAATTTAAGTTTCTTTGATTTGAATGGTCGTTTGATCAAACAACTTGAAGGCACCTATGGGAACGGTTACCATGAAATAGAAGTCAATATCCATGATTTTGCGGGAAGTACAAGAATTCTGTATTACCAGCTCGAAACACCTGAATACTCAGCTACACGTAGAATGGTGATTCTGAACTAACCCAGTTCTGGTATTGCGCGTTTGAATACTGGAAACCAATGGTGGAAATGATGATGGTTCCGAAAATATGTTAAGATTAAGCATATTAGAAAAATATATATTAAATTTCGAGCTCACGTAAGTGTTCGGTTCAACATCCCATCCCGATTTTGTAAGTTTGGTTGATCCCTCTTACAATCCCCGTAAGAGGGATTTTTCTATCTACTATCGAAAGTAATCACTGATTGCCCGGTATTTTGCGAAGAACCAGGTTCTGGGATTTAGAGTACTATCATCTTCACCGTAGTATCCGTAACCCGCTATGTAGTAGATATCACCGACGATCGTTTCTTCAAAGTACTCTTTACGTAAGGGATCACTTTCCGCTCGTTGCCAGATGATTGTATTTGATTTTGCTGCGGTGTCTCCATGGTGGATGACGGTTTCCTCTGGTTTTTGTACAATACACCAAAGGTTACCATCTTCTACTTTGTTGATGCCCTCTGACCTGACCGTTATAGTGTCACTGTGATCAATGTAGCGGTCTGTGATATTGACTTTTTGGAAGTAAGGTGTCACACTTTGGTATTGTTGCCGGACTTTTACAACACTTTGGATGGGCAGGGCTTTTATAAGGTTTGTATCTGGCCTCATTAATGGAGATAGGGGGCGAGTCTGTCCCTCTGGATCTTCATACGTGATAAAAGTGCCTTCCCATATGCCATCCCATGGTCTGAAAATGTCTTGATAGATAGTATCTCTTGCGCTGAAAGTAGGTTCAGACAGGTCGATTTGGCGTTTTACCGGACACTTTTCTACGATGAAAAGGAAAAAAAAAGAAAAACAGATATGAAATTTTATCATAAGATAATATTTGCTTTCTAAATTTACGGAAGAAACACACAACAGTTAAATGCCAGAAAACCTATATTTTCTTGCTGTGGTTCCACCCAAATCCATAGCAGATGAGGTTGAAGAATTTCGTCAGATCATGGCAACGAGATTCAAGAGCAAGCATGCATTAAAATCGCCCCCACATATCACCCTTATTCCTCCATTCTGGTGGGAAGATCATGATTACCCAAAATTGAGAGCCGGTATCAATGAGTGGTTGCAATCAAGAGTTAGTATTGAGCTGATACTGCGAGACTTCAATTGCTTCAAGCCCCGGGTGATTTATGTTGATATAGAGGCAAATAGTGAACTCAATCAGATGCAATCTGATCTAAAAGCTTTTCTGAAAGAAGAGTGGACATTGGATCCTGACAAAAGACCCAGTTTCCATCCGCATCTGACTATTGCTTTCAAGGACCTTAAGCCCAGGTCATTCTATCGGGCCTGGGATTATTTCAAACAACAAAAATATGAGGCCAGGTTCCTGGCGGATGAATTGTACATTCTCAAACATGTTAATGGCAGGTGGATAATCCAGGATGCTTTACCAGTCGGGAAATAGTAGTGAGCGATCTGAAAGACCCAAAAGCTTTCGGTGAGTCTGAATTCAGATGATTTTAAATTTACCCCGTTCGTCCCTGATCACCTTACCCTTGATGGTGACCGGATCATGTTCAAAAATCAGGGTCCAGTCATTTTGCACTGCTTCTTCAAGGAGCCGTTCCTTCTCTTCAAGCGTTTTGATGGGCTGCATGTCATAGGCCATGATGTAGGGTAGTGGAGCATGCCAGGCAGAAGGGATCAGATCAGCACAAAATACGGAGGTACCGTTGATATCGTCAATAATCAGGATCATTTGAGCAGCGGTATGACCCTCGACAAAGCGAACCTTTATCCCGGGGAGCCAGGCTACATCATCATTTTGATAGTCAATGAACTGTAATTTTCCCTGGTCCTTTAGAGGTACGAAGTTTTCTTTGAGGAAGCTTGCTCGCTCTCTGGCATTCGGATCATATGCATAATCGTAATGTACCTGGTTAGACCAATAGGTCGCATTTGGAAATGTCGGGAAAATTTTACCGTTGACTTCCTTTAATGCACCACCAACATGGTCAAAATGAAAGTGGGTGATGAAGACATCGGTAATTTCCTCGGCAGAGATATTTACCTCCTCCATCGAATCTTCAAGTTCAGCGCCATGAGGGTAGAAGTGTGAACGGAACTTTTCGCCTTGTTTAAATCCAATGCCACAATCAACCAGGATCTTTTTCTCTCCGGTCTCAAGGAGTAGACTTCGCATGGTCCAGGAGCACATGTTTTCATCATCTGCAGGATTAAGGCGATTCCAGATCCTTTTAGGCACAACTCCAAACATGGCACCACCATCTAATTTGAACCGGCCGGCTTCTAAGGGAGTAATCTTGATCATGAAAACCCGATTCGTTTTGAGGTAGATTTCAAATCCTTCTTAAGTGCTGCCATCTTTATGGCTGTTACGGCAGCTTCTATTCCTTTGTTACCCATTTTACCTCCTGACCGGGCCTTGGCCTGGGCTTTATCATTGGTGGTGACCAGACCAAAAACAAAGGGTTTTGCACGCAGTAAACCAAGTTGCATCAGTCCATTAGCAACAGCCTGATTAATATATTCGTCGTGATTGGTGTCACCTTTAATGACACAACCCAGCGCGATGACTGCATCAAGATTATGACGATCATCCAAAATCCGGCAGCCAGCGGGGAGTTCAAAAGAACCCGGTACATGGAGCTGAAAAATATTTTCTTTGCGGATGCCTTCGTTTTGCAGGGTATCCTCACAGCCCTTCTTCAACGCTGAAGTGATATCCTGATTCCAATCTGAAACCACTATACCGATCTTTATTTCACTGAGATCTTTTTTTTCAAGTTGATATGAAGAAAGGTTCTGATCTTTTGTACCCATTTTCAATTATGATTGTGAAAAGAAACTCACCGCAGGCCCGAAAATAAAAAAAGCCTGTTGGATTTGACAGGCTCTTTTAAATCTTTCTCCGGGGCTTTATTAATTCATTGCGGCCTGAGTTCGTTGTATGTATTTATCGATGGAGGCTCCATCCTGGCTCTTGGCATAGTCCTTCTTAATCTCCTGAAAAGTCTTTAAAGCAGAAGCCATATCTCCCTGCTTTTCATAAAGTAACCCCAGTTTCTTGAGGTAATAAGGAGTCAGAAAATCATTATCACCAGCTTGTACCGCTTTCCGGTATTCGCTTATGGCATCGTCAAATTGAGATAATTCAGAATAGGCATCACCCATTGCGCCATGTTTCATAATAGGAGTAATGTCTCCACCTGGACTAAAATCCCCAAGATAGCTGATAGCTGCTTCAAATTTACCTAAATGCAGATAACAGATCCCGGCATAGTAATTGGCAAGATTAGCCACATCGGTTCCTTTATAATTTTCAATGATATCCAGAAAGCCACTATATCCTCCGCCTGGGTTGAGCAATGCCAATTCGAACGAATCTCTTTCGAACTGAAGCTCGGCCTGGAAAATCTGTTCAGAGGCTTCTTTTTCACGGGGTGCTTTGTAGAAATACTTATAGGCAAAATAGCCTCCGATGATGAGTGCGATGGCTCCCAGAACCCCGACAATAGGTTTCTGATTCCGCTCAAAGAAATCCTCTGCGTGTTCTTTTACCTCGACGATATCAACGAGCGTTTCCTGCTCCTCTTTTCTAGTTTTTCTCCTTTTTGTCATACGGTTTTAGAAAATTTGTGCAAAGATACTTTTAGTTCATAAGAAAAAAAGTTTATCTGGCATAAATCATAGCCGGCAAGAAAGGATAACCTTACTGGCACCCTGAGAAAATTTGGTGATATTGAAGTTGGTCGGGAAGCTACCCGAACCCTTTCCCCAAGGGCCCGCGATACTAGACCGAGAAGGGAAAATCTTCCTGCATGTAATTATCGGTATAAAGCTCGGATGGATCGGGAAAATCAGATGCTTCTGCGAAAGCCACTGACTCTTCAACGATTTTCTTCACCTTGTCTTTTATCTTCTTGATCTCGTCTTCATTGGCGATCTTATCATCGAGGATCCTTTTCTCCAACATTTTTACCGGATCTCTTTCCTGGTACTCCTTCAATTCCTCTTTCGACCGGTATTTAGCGGGGTCGGAAACAGAATGTCCTTTATAGCGGTAGGTATTCAACTCAAGAAAATATGGTCCTTTTCCTGCCCGGATGTGTTTGGCTGCCTTCTCCAGGGCAAGATGTACTTTCTCCGGATCCATAGCATCTACCGGTTCTGAAGGCATATCAAAGGCCAGTCCGATCTTATGGATTTCAGTTACGTTGCTGGTTCGCTTGACGGAGGTTCCCATCGCGTAATGATTGTTTTCACAGATATACAGGACCGGAAGATTCCAGGTGGCGGCCATATTAAAAGATTCAAACAATGCTCCCTGTCTTGCGGCTCCATCACCGAACATGGTAACACATAGAAGATCCGTTTCACGATACTTTTCTGCAAAAGCTATTCCCGTTCCAATCGGAATCTGAGCTCCAACAATGCCATTACCACCAAAATACCGGTGTTCTTTGCTAAAGAAATGCATAGATCCCCCTTTCCCCTTTACAATGCCGGTTTCTTTACCGTATAATTCCGCCATGCAGGCTTTAGGATCCAAGCCACGCATCAGGGCTATACCATGTTGACGGTAGGCCGTGACAATTGCATCTTCGGGCCTGATTGCCGTCAAGAGACCTGCTGCTATTGCCTCCTGGCCGATATAAACATGACAGAATCCTCGTACCTTATTCTGACCGTAAGCCATCAGGGTTCTCTCTTCAAATCTTCTGATAAGAAGCATTATGTCATACCACTTGAGATAAGTCTCTTTATCAAATTTAGCTTTAGTCTTCTCGGCTACTTTTCCCATATTTTAGATCTAAAAGGTCACGATAATTTGTTGCACAAAGGTAATTTATTATTCCGATTAGTCGAAGGGCATTGCATAATTAGGCTCTCAGTGCGAGCGGATAAATGCCGGTGATTTTAACTGGCATTTACCAATGATATTATGATTATTCCTAATGTAGGATTAGCCTTACACAATTTTTCGTCCTATATTCAGTTCTCTATATAATACCGATCTATCGCCTTCTGCAAATTTGACCCAACTAGGTACATTACAGCAGACTTCATTTATATCAAGTATTTATTTAACCCTTACAATATTGATATATGAGATCTATTTATGTAATGTGCAGAAGGCTGTTTTTGTTCTTCTGTATACTGACATCATTCCTGCAACAGGGACTTGGACAGTGCGAAAAAGCAACTGATCTAAGCGTTTCTGAGGTTACTGAAAATGCAGTTACTCTTGAGTGGGCTAGTTCAAATGCCCAGGCAATTTATGAAGTCGAGATTAAGAGTAAAGGCAGGACACCGAAACTTAAACAAACTATTTCCACCGACCTGACTAGTCTTCATTTTGAAGGTCTTGTTGCTGGTAGTGAATATCGTTTTCGGGTTCGTACCATGTGTGAAGGTGGTTCCTCAAGTGGGTCAACCAAGTGGTCTGTTTTTGAAACAGCAGGTATGAATCCTGAAGAAGATTGTCCGAAAGCTACCGGACTGTCGGTGGTCAGCGCGACGATGACGACCGCCACGCTTGCGTGGACAGGCTCTCCCTATTCCTCACACTATGAAGTCGAAGTGCGGAGCAAAGGAAATACCGCGACTTATTTCTTTGAAAAGAGCCTACTGGATACAGCTGTGACGATCTTTGGCCTGGAGCCGAACGGGAAATATCATTTTCGGGTGCGTACTACCTGCATAAACTCAGCGGTGAGTGGATCGACATCCTGGTATGCATTTAGACCGGGTGATTCTCCAGAGCAAGAAACCTGTCCGTTTGTTGAGGATCTTATGGCCGATTCCATCACCAATACGTCCGTGGTCGTGGTTTGGAGTACTTTTGGTGATAATACTGTGTATGAACTCACCGTAAGCGATGGTCAGGGTAATGATATGGTCGTAGCTCCCGCTTCTCCACCACAGTTTATTCAGGGCCTTTCACCCGACACAGAGTATGAGGTTTCCGTGGTGGCTCATTGCGAAGATGGAGTACCCTCTCAGGTTAATCTGTTTTTTACAACCGGGGAGGAAATCGCCGATACTTGCTCAATTCCGGAGAATTTAGATGCATCCATGCTGGACTCGAGTTCCTTTACTCTTTCCTGGGATCCCGTTTCGGGTGCCGAATCTTATGATCTGCAGATCAATGATCTGGATACAGTCCC
>JAGQWZ010000093.1 GCA_020436835.1 Saprospiraceae bacterium
CATACTAAAAACGTATTGCTAGGCAGCTTTTTGTTTTTCCTTATAAGATCTCCATCCACCACCATTGTATACCTCGGTCCAACCTATACTCTGCAAATAGGAGACAGCCTGTCCACTGCGATTGCCGGATGCACAAATGAAAACCAATGGCTTAGGTAATTGACTCAATTGATCCAGACTTTTGGGGATACTGCCCAAAGGTATATTGACCGAGCCCTCAACTTTGCCCATAAACAATTCGAATGATTCCCGCACATCGATCACGGATCCTTTATTTGTATTTGAATTCATAGTAATTAATGACTTTTTTAATAGTGAGCTGCAAAAATAAGTGGCGGCTTAAAATGATATTGTGACCAGGATCACGATAATAAAAATATCATCGAAGTGTAAATCGGGTCAGTAGATAAGTCACCGGTCTGGAAAACCAAATTTGGATGGATCGCCCTATCGCCTAATTATTTCCTTTTATAAAGTTGATTAACTTTTTGTTTTGATGGATAAGGTGCCCGGGTTAAAGGAGTTGGAGAAACATTCGACCCATCCGGTAATTTTACTTTTGCTCTGTGTTCATTATATCGAGGATCATCTACCATAGGTAAACGATCTACTTTTTCTACTTCGATAGAAGGAAATCCGAACTCGACAACTACTTTACCCTGGATCAAATAACATCCCGGACCCTTAAACGGCCAACGAATTAAAATATCCGGAAAATGGGTCGTATCAAAATAAGCTCCTTCACTATCAATCCAGGTACCAAAATTCATATGACCTTTTACAGTCGGCACATCTTTGCGGGCAATCAGATACCCCACGATCCGGATAATTTTATTTTCAAATTTTAAAAGATCTTTCACTAAAACATCTCCCCGGTACAATGTTCTCAGCATTTGAAAAGGATCACAGGAAACCGGAAATCCGACTATTTCAATTTCGTCAAAAGCATCTTCATAAGCATTCCGCTCCAGGGTTGGAAATTCCCACTCCTTTACCGGCTCCCTAAATAATTTACGCACATGATTTACTTCCTTATCCTGATTCCTATTGATTAACATTCGTGCTTCCAGAATTAATTCATTTTTAGGTTTTCCCGTACAACGGAAAGCCCCAATAAAAATTAATAGTTCTGTATGTTCGACACCAATGGATAATCGATCGACAAAATCAGATAGAGAATCAAACGGACCACCAAAATTACGTTCATCTACAATTTTCTCAGCAATATTTAAATTAAATCCCTCAATAGAACTAAGTCCGATATAAATTTTATTTCCGTGTAAGGAGGCCAGCACTTCACTATGATTTACACAAGGTTGACAGATTTCTGCACCGGCCATGCGGGCCTCATGAAAATAAACTTCCTTTCGATAAAATCCACCAAAGTTATTTATAGCTGACACCATAAATTCGAGGGGATAATGCACTTTTAAGTAGAGTGCCAAATAGGACTCTACTGCATAGCTGGCGGAATGTGATTTACAAAAGGAAAAACCAGCAAAAGATTCTATTTGCCGGAATACTTCCTGCGTTAATTCATCCGGATAGCCCCGGGCTTTACAGTTGCTGAAAAAGCGATCTTTCACTTTTTCCAACTCTTTGGATGAGCGGGTTTTACCCGACATGCCCCGACGTAATATGTCCGCGTCAGCCATATCCAGACCACCGAAATAATGGGCAATTTTTATAACATCTTCCTGGTAAACCATTACGCCGTAAGTATCCCCTAAATGTTCTTCAAACACCGGATGGAAATATTCAAAATCATCCGGATTATTGTGCCTTCGCTGGAACTCACGAAGCATGCCTGACTTGGCTACTCCCGGCCGGATCACACTGGATGCAGCTACCAGTATATTATAATTATTGGCCCGGAGCCGGCGCAATAATCCCCGCATGGCCGGTGATTCTACATAAAAACAACCTATCGTTTTTCCTTTAGAGAGCATTGTATTACAGACCGGATGATCCACATACAAATTGGTGTTGTTAAAATCAACATCCACACCTCGGTTCTCCTTTACCAAATGAATTGTCGAATGGATCGTGCCCAAACCCCTTTGACTAAGAATATCAAATTTTTCGAAGCCAATATCTTCTGCGATATACATATCAATTTGAGCGGTCTTAAAACCTTTTGGAGGAAAGTTCATCGCCGTATAATAGGTGAGCGGCTTTTCACTGATCAATACCCCACAGGCATGCATGGAAAGCTGGTTGGGAAAAGTGTGCATCATATCTGCATACTTATGAATTAGCTGAATTTCCTTACTCTGCTCATGCAGGTTTCGCGGATTGCCAGACAATTGATCTATCTCTGATTTTGGCAGGCCCATCACTTTTCCTAATTCCCGATGTATGGACCGGTGTTTAAATGAGCCAACCGTGCCACAAAAGGCAGTACAGGCCGGGTCAAACCGTTTAAACATATATTCGAGAATCTGATCCCGGTCTTTCCAGCTCCAATCAATATCAAAATCAGGAGGTACTTTCCGGGCAGGATTTAAAAAGCGTTCGAAATAAAGATTTAGTTTGATCGGACAAACATTGGTAATCTTTAAAATATAAGCAACGATTGAATTTGCACCGCTTCCCCGGCCAACATGAAAAAATCCCCGTGACAAACTATACCGCACAATATCCCAGGTACATAGAAAATAGCCTCCAAAACCCAGGTTGTCAATGATCTCTAATTCTTTTTCTACCCGGTTTCTGGCAGTGGCATTATTTTTACCATAACGGTATTCAAATCCATCATCGATGAGCTTTCTTAATAATTCCTTATCACCGTATCTCGTGCCGGTATAGGTAGCTTTATTCTTCGGTTGGTTAAAATCAAATTCAAAATTACAATCTGCCAAAATCCGGTTAGCATTAATTATAGCCTCCGGTATAATTTCATATGCTTTAACCAGTGCATCCGGACTCAACATTATTTCATCGTCCCCGGCCTGATCCTTAGGTGGCAACATTGAAAGAATGATATTATTATCAATACAACGCAATAGCCGGTGGAGATTAAATTCACTTTTATTGCGGTAAGTAACCGGCTGAAATACCACAATCTTATCCTTTATGTTATTTAACCCGGAATACACCATTTTATACCGGTCTTTGATAGACACCCCCACAAATTCATTATCACGTAAAACAAAAGGCATGTTTTCAATGGGATAAATGATATAGGCATTGGAAAATTCCGGAGCTATTTCGGGTATCGGTTCATCTTTAATATTGTAATAAGTCAGAAAACTATTCAACTCATGAAATCCCTCACTATTTTTTGCCAGCCCGACATACAGCAATTTTTCATTTTTCCTGAATTCTATTCCAACAACCGGATGTATGCCATGCTGGCGGCATGCCTTTATAAAGTCAAAAACTCCGGTGGTGACATGAATGTCGGTCAGCGCCATTGCCTCCACTCCTAATTTTGCAGCCTGAGCAACCAGGTCTTCAACCGGGATAGTACCGTATCGTAAGGAATAATATGAATGGCAGCGCAAATACAATTTGATTATAGATTTAATTATGATTCAAATCCGAAATCACATATTCGCCAGGGAAGACGCTCGTTGTACCGCATGCTTACCAAAACGATTTTTCACCCGGTCCATAGCCTGGTATAAATTGATAATAGTGATGTCATCGAAAACATTGATCTGGTAATTGCCCATCACCAATCCGGACAATTTAACTCCGACCAGCCGGATCATCATCCGGCGTTCGTATACTTTGTCAAACAATTCGAGTGCTTTCTTAATCAAGACATGATCGCAAGAGGTATAAGCTACTTTAGCTTGTTGTACATGCGTGTCGAAATTGGAATACCGGATTTTAACTGCAATTACGGAGGCCACTTTTTGTTCGGAACGGAGTTGATAGCACAGATTTTCCACCATCTGCACCAGCAGGCTTTTCATTTGTACGATGTTCATCGTATCTCGCATAAAGGTTCGTTCCGAAGAAATGGATTTCCGTTCATGGTATTGTATGACCGGTGCCGGATCGATGCCATTGGCTTTCCGGTACAAGGTAGAGCCGTTTTTACCGAGCAACCGCACCAGGACCTCTTCGGGAATCCCCGCCAGGGTCCGGATAGTGCGAATACCCACTCTCGACAGTGTTTTATAGGTGGAAGTACCAATCATCGGTATTTTTTGGACTGGCAAAGGATCCAGAAAAGGCCGGACTTGTTCAAAGGGAATCTGCAGCTGGCCATGGGGTTTAGCTTCGCCCGTCGCGATTTTGCTGACCGTCTTCGTTGGTGAAAGACCAAAAGACATCGGCAATCCGGTTTCCTTTTCAATGCGTTGCTTGAGCTCGCTCGTCCATTTAAAACACCCGAAATAACGATCCATTCCAGTGAGATCCAGGTAAAACTCGTCGATGCTCGATTTTTCGTATAGCGGTGCCGATTCAGCGATCATGTTGGTCACATCTTCCGATTTACGGGCATACAAATCCATATCTCCCTTTACTACGACAGCATCCGGGCATAACCGCAACGCCATTCTCATAGGCATCGCTGAATGTACTCCATAGTAACGGGCTTCATAACTACATGAAGCGACGACGCCTCTTTCTGCCGCACCCCCAACGATGACCGGTTTCCCAATCAGGCTGGAATCAATCAGGCGCTGGCAGGAAATAAAGAAGGTGTCTAAATCCAGATGTACAATGTGCCGGTTGCGAAAGTCCATAGCTTCTCATTTTAAACCCTAAACTATTGGCGATGCTGTCACGCCACACCGATTGATCAGTATCTCTGCCTTGCTGCCAGCAACAGAATGCCGGCAGCGCGCCTTTATTTTACTCACATTCAGAGTACATCAAATACACTTAAAATGTAATATTTCGACTTTGGGCAGAATTTATTAATTTTGGGTCTATTTATAATGTACAAATGTACACCATTAATAGATATTTGTAAATATTATTCTATTCTAAATGGATTTTTTGGCAAAAAATTTAAAACACCTACGTAGGCGTATGTCAGTCACCCAGGAAGAGATGGCAGCAGAACTGGATCTAAAAAAATCAACATATGCCAGTTATGAAAACGAAGAGGGGAATACTCCTCCGGCCAAGACGCTTTATACGATTGCCAGGAAGTTTGACGTGCCTATGGAAAGCCTGTTTGAAGTTGATTACACTGTTTTGGGATCACAGGACACCTTAAAAATATCGGACCGGGAAATCTACTTTCCCGTCAGCGTCGATCTTGCCGGCACGGAATTGATCGATGTCGTACCGGCCAATTATCAGGCACAGGCCGGATACATCAGTGATTTTTCCGACCCGGCCTATATCCGTTCGTTGCCCAAAATAAGCTGGGACCTGGGCACCTATGAATCAGGTAGCAAGCGGATTTTTCAGATTGCCGGTGACAGTATGCTACCTATCCCCTCTCAATCTTTTGTTTTAGGTGTACGTAAGAACTATGAGGAATTGGTCAATGATCAGGCATATATCGTAGTCACCCAAAACGACATCCTCTTTAAACGGATAAAAAAAGAAGGGGATACTATCCACTTAATCTCAGACAATTCCTTCTACCCGCCTCAACAGGTAAAAGCAGACGAAGTACTCCAATACTGGAAAGCACTAAAAGCCATCATAGACATCCCCACGCATGCTACACTGTCAGTATATGAAATGCAGGAAACATTGCAGGACACCAATAAAAAGGTGAACCTGGTGCTCCGTAGATTGGGTAATCCTGCCGAATAAGGAAGTCTAAAAATTTTTCATTTTCTATTCACACCCGATCTCACGCTTTGACAATGGATCCGCGTTGGGGAAGCAGTTGCCGGAAGGAAGCGCAGTTGGTTTATATCGAACAACGCCTGTATCCTGTAAACCATACTTAAGAAAGGCGACCAAATCGGCTTTCTGTTGCTCAGTCAATCCCAGTGGTCTGAATTCAGATGCAATTTGCGATGCAGGTACATCCGGGTTTTCCGGTACGGCGCGGTCAAAATATTCAACCACTTCGTCCAGAGACAATTTACTCGAACCATGAAAATAAAACGGAGTACCCTGCAAATTATATAAGGTGGGAACTTTAAATTTAAACATATCTGATTCCCGGCCGGTAAAACCGCCTCTTCCCAGATTTTTCTTGGCTAATTCCGGGCCTTCCTTGAAAGTCACCAAATCATCCAGATCATTGACACCGAGGGCAAAGAACTTCACAGCACTAAATGCCGGTGACGTATGACAAGCATTGCAATTGCCTTGGTTGAAGAATACCATAGCACCCCTTTTCTCTTCGTTTGACATGGCAGCCATATCGCCCTTCAGCCATTTCTGGAATGGAGCTTCGGTGGTAGTGATTGTACGCAGGTAAGCAGAAATTGCCAGGCTTACCGCCAAATTTGAATATCGTTGATCTTCGGGAAGATCGGGAAATGCCGCATCAAACCGGTCTTTATATCCCAATGACTCCGCCAATTCTCTGGTCATCAGCAAGCGATGCACCCGCAATCCTTCTATGTTTTGTGTCTCCAGACCATGATAACCAAGATGGTTCAGTTCAGTAGCCGGATCAATGACTCCCCATATATCAGATACTTCAACATTGGCAGCTACCGATCCGAAACTTCCGTTCCAAAGTGTATTTTCAGCCGAATAGGCTACATTCAAGACATTTAGAGGTCGAATACCCTGTACATCCATCTGTACCTCTTCATAGGCATTGTGTTTTACCCGGCTCTCTCCCTTATAACCAAATCCAAAACCTCCTTCTCCGATTCCCTGTCTTCTACCGGGTTTGAAATCCGCTTCCGGTACGTGGCAACTCCCGCAAGAATAGGATTGCATCCCGGTTTCATTTTCCGGAACGATCCCCATCCCGGTTTCAAAAAATAAAAATGAACCCAATTCAACCTTCTCGGCAGTGAGCGGATTTTTAGGATCCTGGGGAAGGTTGGCAAGATCCGTACTGTTGGCCATAATGAAATAGGAAAGGTCACCAGTCGGAGATTCACGGTTGATCGTATTCATCAAATCCAGATCGAGCTGTTCGCGATCGAAGGTATCTGAAGTACACGCCACCAATAGAATCAGGAGTAAAAGAGTTAGGATTTTAAGGCTTTTCATGTGTTCTTGGCATATAATTCGCACCGAAAATTAGAAAATATTTGACTCTATGGCGTTAAAACCAATCAATATTTTTTCTTCCAGTGTAGTGAGTATCAAGGTTTAATGGATTAATACCAGTCCTTTTTAACTATTGTTAAGAGATAAAAAAGTTTTTTTTGCACAAATTATTCCATACAAGAATCGTTCCTTTGCGGCGTAACCCAAATGATATATGAACAAGAAATTATATATACTGGCAGGGGGGTTATCGGTCGTACTATACTTTTCCTGTACTCGTGATCAGGTAGCAATGCCGGAACCCTGCGATGAGGTCAATACCTACAATGGTGCTATAAGAGATATTCTGCGTGCAAGTTGCAATACCAGCGGATGTCATGATGGTGCGAGTGGTGTAGGCAATTATAATACTTATAATGGAGTACGCCGGGTATTGGAAACCGGTGAATTCAGGCAGGAAGTCGTAATTGAAAAAACAATGCCGAAAGATGGCACGTTGACAGCCGAAGAACTAAACCTGCTAAAGTGCTGGTCTGAAAATGGATTTCCGGAAAACTGAAAGCAATATGATGGGGAGCACACAATACATAAGACTACTAAAAATCATGCTGTTGATATTTCTGCTGAGTCCATTTGTTTCAGCTCAACAGGTGTTGCCGATCTTCAAGGATCGAAAGATCATTAATTCTTATTCAACTGAAACACTCAACAAAGGAATACTGGATTTTAGAATTGGACACCGGTTTGGGGATATGTTTGGTGATCAGGGAGGATGGCCTACGTTCTACGGTCTGGAAAATGCGAGAGATATCCTGATCGGTTTTGACTATGGTGTGACGGATAATCTTTTGGTGGGCATCAATCGAACCAAAGGTGCCGGTCCATTGCGAATGCTCGTCAATTCATACCTCAAATACAAAATCGCCGGTCAAAATGATCTGAGTGACAGACCTTTAGCAGTCACTTTTGTTGCGATGAATTCATGGTCCACCATGCCCAAGAGTGATGAAATCTCCGCAATAAACAACTTTCCGAAGTTTGCACACCGGCTTACCTACCATTTTCAAATGTTGGTTTCAAAACGATTTAGCGAAGTTGTTTCACTGCAGTTTAATGTGGGCTACACCCACCGTAATTTTGTTGATTTGGATGATGTGAATTATCTGTTGAACATCGGTGGGGCAGGACGCTTCCAGCTGAATCGGCGGCTGGCTATTTTAGTGGATGCAAATATTCCAACCCGCTTCAGAGATATCGATACGAAGTACACTATTCCCCTGGGAGTTGGATTGGAATGGGAAACCGGAGGTGGACATGTATTCCAGATCAACTTTACCAATGCTGGGGGGCTGAGTGAACCGGATTATCTGGCCTACACTATTTCAAAATGGTCAGAAGGACAATTTAGATTGGGATTTACGATCTCACGACAGTTCAGAATTTGATTTAAAAATTCTCAAGACTTATGTTGCGATTAATATCAGGGGCTTTATTGGTGCTTTCGCTGCTTTTGGCAATATTCGGATTTGCTGAAAAAGGTGGTAAGCTACCGGATGATTTCCCGATCTATAAGCTCCTGGAGGCCTTTGGAGATAAACCACTACCGCATAAAGCAAATCTCACCATTAAAGGAGCCAGTGTGGAACGGGGCAGGGAGATTGTTGTCGATGGTATGAGTGAGGTAGCCGGCAAGAAATCGCGGCGGCAAAGCAAGCATTTTACCTGCATCTCCTGCCACAATATCAATAAAGAAGATCCCGATCTGGCCCATCCGGCTCCGGAGGCAAGATTGGCTTACGTAAGTGAACACGATATGCCTTTCCTCCAGGGTAGTCCCCTTTACGGAATCGTAAATCGCCGTTCTTTCTATAATGGAGATTATGATAAAAAGTATGGCGATCTGGTAAAACCTACCCGGCACAATCTTAGAGAAGCTATTCAACTTTGCGCCATTGAATGCTCCCAGGGAAGAAAGCTTAAGGATTTTGAGATGGAGTCGATTTTAGCCTACCTCTGGACGATTGACCTCAAGTTGAAGGATCTGATCCTTTCCGATGCAGAACTGAAAATCATCCAGCATGCCTTTGATACCGGGGAGAAGAAAGCCGAAGCCATGCAGATCTTACATTCAAAATATCTGGATTACTCCCCGGCCACGTTTGTTGATCCTCCTGCCGACCGCAAAACAGGTGATGGACTGACAGGCAATGAGGAAAATGGTGCTTTGATTTACAAACATAGTTGTCAATACTGCCATTTTGATAACCGTAATTCTTTCCTGCTCCTGGACAATTCGAAGATGACCTTTCAACATCTGCTTCACAAGGCCGGCACCTATGATCCACACTCCATCTATCAGGTGATCCGCTATGGTACGCCTCCCAAAGGCGGAAAGGAAGCCTATATGCCACAATACACCAAAGAGAAGATGACCGATCAACAGATGGCGGATCTGAGGGCTTATATTGAGGCAGAAGCCAATAAATAGTATATTAGAGAGTGCTCTTGAGTCAGTCAATTATTTTTTGATCTGATACCGTCGTCAATTTTCAAAAGAGCAAGACGCTCTGAAAGTGACATGCAGAGATCTTTATAAATATCCTTTAAGTAATGATCACGCTGTCAAACCCTGGTCACCCCGTTGCAATAAGCCTCCTTTATGGTCTCTTTTTATTCATATGTACGATATACAATGTCTCCGGACAGGAGAATCCCGAGGTGGTCTATATTCGGGCTTCTACTGAGAAAATCGCACAAATAGTCGGTGATCATGACAATGAGACCGACCAACCAACTCAAAATCAGACCCTAAGCCGGTACAATCTGTGGGGAACTGATCTGGGCATTCCCTTTCAACATAAAAATAAAATTTACATGCTCTTTGGAGACGTTCCCGGCTCAGACCGGGACCCCATCGCTTATACGGAAGATGATGATCCGGAGGATGGACTGGACCTTACCTTCATCACTACACCGGGCGGTGATTTCCGGCCTATCACCATTCCAGGAATAAGCCAGGGTGCTTTTGAAGTACCCGTAGAAGGAGTCAGTGTAAACGATGTGATGTATGTGTACTTCTCGACCGGGCATTTCCAACAACTGGTCCTGGCTAAATCCACCGATGATGGACTAACTTTCGAATTAGTCGGAGAAATATCCCAAGAATCCTTTATCAATGTCAGTATTGAGCAGGTGGAGACCGATGTATGGCCTGGATTACCCACCGTTGAAGGTACGGGAATAATCATTTTCGGTTCCGGCACGTACCGTCAGAGCAATGTCAAGCTGGCATTTCAACCGGTTGATCAAATCGAACAGAAAGAGGCGATTCGATACTTTACCGGACTAAATGAAACGAAGATACC